>JASGMB010000133.1 GCA_030156665.1 Clostridiales bacterium | reverse complement strand
TAACCTGCTTGATATCAAAGTGAATACCGTATTGGGCGAAGTAATGTTGAGCTAGTATATAGATAGGGTTACCATCAAAGATAAGAGTAAGATCATCAGGTATGTTTTCAAATTTAGATAAGGTATCGTCCAAAGCTTTGATAGCAGTAACAGTATCTCGATTAGGAGATACCGGATAAGAGAGAATAATCTTTTTTACCGCATCAAAGATGAAGAACACATAATGCCATTTACCATTAACCTTGATATACGTCTCATCGCCACAAATGGAGCCAGACGGATTATACTTGTAGTTGTCGATAAAAGGCTTAATATTACGGGCAACAGCATCTGCGTAGTTTAGTACCGATTGGTGGGAAACACTTACACCATGGACTTCACGCATCAATGCAGCAGTTTGTCTGGAAGACATACCGAAGTTTACGTAGTAGGTAAGGATAAGACCAAGAATGTGAGGAGAAACAGATAATCTTGATAAATTCACAGTATTGGGCTGCGAGGCTTTCTTTAATATGGACATTTAGGATTCTTACACTTATGGATATTAAAGTCCTTACGCTGCTTTTGTAGAGTAAGAATCTTACCACAATGAGGGCAGCAGAATAAAAGGTTTTTGAGGTAGTAGTTCTTCTTATTGAAGGTACACTCACAAACCTTGCATAGATACTGGCCTCTGCCACCTGTATTATCATACAGATAATCATGAGGGGCATTACACCTGGGGCAGGTTATAGTTTCAGGAAGTTTTTTGTAATCAAGTTTCTCAAGGGTTTTAATAATAGGCATTTCATCTACCACAAGCTTACGGTAGTTTTTTTTAACAGGCTCATCGTAATACTTAAGGAAGTGGCTTTAATGAAAGAAATCTAAAGGGAAAAGATAGATATTATGTTTCTAAACCTGCAACTGAAAATATAAAAAATAAATATTGGGGTATTGAAAGAGTTGTCTATACTACTCTTGATTTATTACAGTTAAATTCAAATAATATTTTAGAAAAAGTGTTTGGTGAGTTTGATAAATTGAGGAATTTATAAGTATTACAATGATTCGATGCTAACAAATAGAAAATCTGCTATGAGGAGTGAGATAATATGCTTGGTAAATTAGTAAAAGTAGACGATTTAAGGACAATATGGAAACACGAGGCCCTTGACTTTACTAAGTGGCTTTCAAGTAGTGAGAACCTTTCTTTACTTGGAGATGAGATAGGCATTGAAATTAACCTGATAGAAAGGGAAGCATCAGTTGGAAGTTTTAATGTAGATATTCTAGCCGAAGAAGAAAATACAGGAAGAAAAATAATAATAGAAAACCAATTGGAAACAACAGACCACGATCATTTAGGAAAACTTATTACATATGCTTCTGGATATGATGCCGAAATCATTATTTGGGTTGTAAAGGAAATTCGTGAAGAACATAGACAAGCCATTGATTGGCTAAATGAGCATACGGATGAAAAATCAAACTTCTTTATAGTTAAAGTTGAATTATGGAAAATAGGGGATTCACCTTGTGCAGTTAAGTTTCAGGTTGTGTCTAGGCCTAACGATTGGGCTAAAAGCATAAGGCAGTCTGCAAGTAATTCGAATCTATCTGATACAAAATTATTACAACTTGAATTCTGGAATGGATTTAAGGAATTTGTGACAGAGAAAGGAACTGATCTAAAACTAAGAAAGACTTTTCCACAGCATTGGTATGATATGAGTTATGGGGTATCGGGTTCTAATATTACTCTTACAATTAATACTCAATCAAAGTCAATTGGTTGTGAAATTTATATACACGATTCCAAAGAACTATATTATTCTTATGAACAGAATAGAGAGAAGATAGAAAACGAACTTGGATTTGAATTAGAATGGATGGAATTGCCCAATAAAAAGGCAAGCAGGATAAAGGTATCTACTGCTGCTGATATAAATAATCGCTCTGAATGGGAAAGTCATTTTGAATGGCTTAAAGAGAAAGCCGAAAAGTTTCAACAGGTTTTTTATAAGTACGCCAGTAATTAACTTAGAACAATGTCTTATGTAAAATAATAATAAAGATTGGTTAATGAAAAAAACATTGGTGAAAAATAATAAAGTTTTGTGAAACTCCGTGAGGTGTATGCAGGAGAAATCCTGTAATCCTTCACGGTTTTTTTATGCCCTCGGAACTAACCGCAGGTGTAATCAAAGCGTATGGGTATCTAATGGTTGTAACCAATCCGAAGGAACAATCGACCCTCAATCCCATTTCCACTGTAGACATACCCCATCTAACTCCTCCAATGCCTTATTCCACCTATGATGTGGCTACCCCCCCACACAAAAAAATATTTAAATAAATAAAAAAGAGGCAGTGGGTGTAATAGCCCCGGAGGGGAAATAGACAGGGATGTAAGCAGCGGATCGATAAAGGCGGCGGGTGTTATATGCTGGGTGTGATTACACCTGCGGAGGTAATACCCACACAAGAATCGGAGGTGTGGGCTGCATTTTGGGGTAATTTTCACCAAACTTTATTATGATTTCTATTACTATATTTTACATTATCGAATGACATTTGCTCTGAATATGACGCTTTTCTAACCAGACTTTATCATTATTTGACAACAGAGGTTTGAATATTTATTACTCAAAGTTTTCGAATAATATCAAAATCACAGATGGTAATGGAGCGGGCGTTATAGTCAATCAATCCATCTTTTTTCATTTTATTCAGTTCCCGGGACAGAGAAGTTCTTTGAATCCCTAACCTTTCGGCTAGTTCCTTTTTTGTCATATGGAGTTTTATCTCTTTACTTTTTTGAGAGTAGTATTCATAGTTTAAGAATTCAATAATAGATTCCCTTATAGATTTCATAGAAATTGACTTAATCTTGTTTGTCAAGATAGCAGTTTTGTCTGAAATACAAGTCAAAAACTGTATTAAGAAATCTTGGCTATTGTGGCAAAGTTTCAGCACAAAATCTTTGTTAATATGCAAAATGTCTGTATCTGATTTTGCCAGTACACTCATGGGATAATAAGGGTGCTTTGAAAACAAAAGATTGCCTCCAGTATTGTCTCCGACTCTAAATTCTGCTACAGTTAACACATTTCCCTTTTCATCAATCTTTTGAACAATCACTTCGCCTTTTAAGATAATATCCCAAGAAGTACATATCTCACTTTCAAAATGGACAATACTGCCTTTTTTATATTGTGATATGATATATTGATTTGTTTTAAACAAATCAAGTAATTCTACAGTAGAGAATCCGTCAAATAAGCCCGTTAGTTTTAAAATATTCAAATAGTTTTTTATATCCATAAATATCACCTTTTTTAAATTAGTTACCATGGTAACTGCATATTGCTATGATTTATTATAATATAGAATCAACGATTATAAAAGGAGGCATTTTTATGTTAGAGAAAAAATATGTGTATAGTTTTACGAATGACAAAATAGTTGAAAGGATTGTAGATGACGACAATATTCATCTAAACCATATGGTTCTTACCAAAGGAACAAGTCTTCCGGAGCATTATTCCAATTCCAATGTGTATATGATAGTTGTACGGGGGATAATGACTTTACAGTTAAATGAGCAAGAGCCACATCAATATGCTAAGGGAGATATTATTAATATTCCATATAATACAAAAATGAATGTGCATAATCGGGATGAAGAAGTGCTAGAATTCTTTGTAGTAAAATCACCCAACCCAAAAAACTATAAGGAGTGATGAGTGATGGACATTTTCACAATATCTTTATGGGGTATAACAGGGACTGCGTTTGTCGCGTCCCTTATTAAAAACAAGCAAAAAACATTTAATTCTATGAAAATGGCAAGAGGTATGATGAAAAATATGATTGGACAAATTGTAGGCATATTATTTCTAATAGGATTGATTCTAACTTTCATACCGCCTGAAGCCATAAAGAGCGTTTTAGGAAAATCCAATCTGTTTCTTTCTACCATTATTTCAGCAATAGTAGGAAGCATTACATTGATTCCGGCCTTCGTAGCATTTCCACTGGTAGGTTCTTTTGTAGATGTAGGTGCGAGTATTGTCCCTGCTGTTGCATTCTTAACTACTTTAACGATGGTAGGAGTAGTGACATTTCCGTTAGAAAAGCAAGAGTTTGGTTTGAAATTTGCGGCTACCCGTAATATTCTTAGTTTTATATTTGCTGTTATAATCGCACTAACGATGGGGGTGATCATGTGAAGATGATTGGAATAATTAAAAAGAATAAATTACTAACAGCAGTATCTTTGACATATGTTTTTCTATTTATTGCAATGCCCGATAAGGCGTATTTATCTGTTAAAAACAGTATGTATTATATTGTAGAAATGCTTGAAATTATGCCGGTCATTTTTATACTCACATCAATTATAGAGGCGTGGGTTCCTAAAGAGGTAATTATGAGTGGATTTGGAGAGAAAGCAGGAATAAAGGGAAGTATTTTTTCATTCTTATTGGGTAGTTTTTCGGCAGGTCCTATTTATGCAGCATTCCCAATCTGTAAAATGCTTTTAAAGAAAGGTGCAAGCATTACTAATGTAGTCATTATATTAAGTGCATGGGCAGTTATAAAAGTACCCATGCTTGCCAATGAAGCAAAATTTTTAGGAGTAAAGTTTATGGGAATAAGGTGGATATTAACGGTGGTATCCATACTAGTAATGTCATATTTTGTGGCGATATTTGTTAAAAAAGAAAATATACCTATTCAGGAAGAACAGAATTTAAATCAAATAACCGGCATTGCTATTAAAGAGCAATATTGTATCGGATGTGGACTGTGTGAGAAATTATTGCCACAGCATTTTGAGATAGTGGATAAAAAAGCAAAATGGAAAAAATCCATACTCAATAATGAACAAATATACAAATTGGAATCGATAATGAATAAGTGTCCGGTTAAAGCCATAGGCTTTAGATGAATATAGAAATATAACTATTGTTGTTGTCGAAACAAAATAAAGATTGGTGATAACTCGTGAGGTGTTTGCAGGAGAAGTCCTGTAATCCTTCACAGGGTATTTTTATGCCCTCGGAACGAACCACAGGTGTAATTAACCGTATGTGTAATGAAGAAGCACTGTAGACATACCCTATTCTGCACTTCCTACGCCTGATTTCACCTACGGTGTGGCTAACCCCCATAAGAAAAGATATTTTAGTCATTTGCAGAATGCTGGAACAGTTGATATTCCCGCATTCTAGCATTATATTTTAATTGTTTTCCCCCTCTATTTGACGTGGTAGTGTCAAAAATTTTATCAACTTTTGACCTGTACCCTTTGATTTTATTGACTTTTATTTTAAATTTTTATTACCCCTACTAAATTGGAAATTCAG
>JASGMB010000132.1 GCA_030156665.1 Clostridiales bacterium | reverse complement strand
ATTAAACGGGTATATTATAAAATATGCTTTTCCTTGAATTTGATCTTTTGAAATATACGGGTCTTGCCAGTAGCGACTGTCATAGGAGTTTGTTCTGTTATCTCCCAGAAATAAATATTCACTGTCCGGGACTTGAAAATCACCTGTCTTGTCAGATTTTTCCTTTACATAAGGCTCTAATAGCTTTTTGCCATTTATATAAACAGATCCATCTTTTTTAATTTCCACCTTTTCATTAGGCAGGCCTATCAGCCGTTTTATAAGCGGTTTTCCTAACTCTTTTGAATAAAAAACCACTATATCCCCTCTTTTGAGATTATTTACGTTATGAACTCTTGTAACAAAAATCCGATCACCTTCTTTAATTGTAGGATACATAGAGCCCGTCGGTACTGAAACTAAGAAGAAAAGAAATTGTTTTACCAATAATGCCAATACAACTGCTATAATAATTGGTATCGCCCAATCTTTGATCATTCGCTTTATAAAATCCAATATTGAATACCCTCTTTCTCAATAACTCCAAATATTTTTATTACTTATCTCACTAATATTTAATATTACTATATATAAATACAAACTGCAACAATGCAAAAAGGCTTTTTATTTCTTTCTTGTTTGTAATATCGCATTTTCTAATGCTAGCATTTCTTTTCTTTCTTTTTCATTAAGTCTTGAAAAAAATTCATCGCGGTATTTCTTACTTAATTCATATTTGGAACCAGCCTTATTCTCTTTCACATCCGTCCAGCTTATTTTTTTTCTCCTAAAATATACATCATAGTCAACAACTCTAGTACCATCTGCTAAATATTCAAGACCTAATAACACTTTTTTTATATATTTAGGATCATAAAAGGTAAAAAATCGAATTCGATAAACACCAATTACCAAAAGTACTCTTGGATGGTCTGTTCCCCATGCTTCCCCTAATATAAGCCCTAATTCAAGATTTTCTATTACTTTAAGGAGACGTTCATAATGAAGTGTATAGGCTTCATACATATCGTATATCTTTATCTCAAGTTCATACCAATCTTTGTTATTTAAACCTTCATTGAGATATTTAAGTGCATGAATCCTAAGATTTTTATGCAAAACCGAGTATTTTTCTTCTACAAATAAAGCTGCCTCATATATATCCGAAAGGCTACTATTTTTGCTTAGGGGTTGCTGTGTAAAAGCAATAATAGTTCCTTCACAGTGGCTGTCCAGCAGTTTCAAAAAATCTCCTTCAACTGCATGATAATCTTTCTTAACTTCTTCAAGTATCTTTTTTGTATCACCAAAAACTCTCATGAGTATAATACGTGGTGCAATCCTTGAACCAGTCACCAAATGACTCTTATGCTCACTTAAAATTGTACATAGGATTACAGCCGTATCTTGTGCAACTACAAAAAAATCCTTTACATCAGCAGCATTCACCACTTCTTTGATTTTTTCCACCAGTAAAATAATTGTACAATTTTCATCGGCATTTTCAAAAGCATCTTTTAATGTTGTATTCGAGGTATTAAATCTTTCTTCTAAATACTTTTCAAATTCATGAATATGATTACTTTCAAGGAGTAAAATTTTTGGACCGCTTCTTGTTAACGAAAGCATGAAAAGACCTCCTATACTTTAGAACAAATTTGACTTCGTCAATTTGTTTTCGCTTAGAAAATCATACAAGTATAATTTCTACGAAAATAAAGATAATTATTTTCATTATACTTTATGAAATATTTTTGCATGGGCATTTCCTATATATTTAAAACCCAATTTTAGACCTACACAATCTGCTGTCATCTATTCCGTAAGGATAGGGTAAAGCAAAAATTTGTTTGCTCTCTAATGCAATAAGATTGATACTAGTGATACCGTTGAGGTAAATATTCCCATGATCCATTTTACTGCCTAAAGTGATATCATGTCCAAAAAAATTGTATTTTGATGCATTTTTAATAACTTCACTTAAATAATGACTAACAGTAATATCAAGATCATCAATCCTAATTTTTTTACTTTTCTCTATAATGACACTTCTAGTGACCACTTTCTGTACAATATCTTTATGGTCATGGTTACCTAAAGCAATATATACGTCTTTTGCAGTAGAATTTTCGAGGATTTGTACGATGGTTCTTACTTTTTTCTTATATTCATGGATTTTATTGGGATACCGTTCCAATTTGATATTATCTACAAGATCTCCAGAATGAATAATGTACTTAGGACATAATTCTTTTACAAGCTTATTCAAAGCGGAAAAAAATATTGCAGGAGTATCCGAAACATGGAGCAATATTCTTTCTTCACACGCTAATATATGTTTAGGAATATATACATTACCAAGAATGTAATGCAACTTCTTCTTAATTCTTTCCATATGCATTTTCCTTACTACATCTTTATTAGATATTGATCCTTTATGAATATTATACAGCTGCTTATGTGATATTGCTATTCCATTCTTAAGATCTGCTCTACTATTTCCAACAAATTTTGTGCATTGATATCTGCTTTAGGATTTTCTTTTCCTATTTTTGCAGTTTTGCAGCCTGCTCTAATACCCGCTTCTATATCAGTATCCATATCCCCTATCATCCAACTTTTACTTAAATCTATCTGATACTCTTTTGCCAGCTCTAAAATCATTCCCGGCTCCGGTTTACGACAGCCCGTTTTTCGATGAAAATCCGGACAATATTTTATGGCTTTTATTTTACAGTACGGTGCAAGCTCTTCTCTCATTTTTTTATGTATCTCTTCCAAGTCTTCTTCTTTTAAAAATCCTAATTCTATACCTCCTTGATTGGTTACAACAAACAAATCATAACCTGCTTGATAAGCCTTCTGTAATCCTTTTTTCGCCGCATCATAAATAACCAAGTCTTCCGGTTTGTTCACATGCTTTGTATTGTCGTTAATCACTCCGTCTCTGTCACAAAATATAGCTCTATTCACCGAATCACCCCCTTCAATTAAGATACTATATTTATTTTTTACATTCATCGGATTTTTACACATGTATATATAAAATCTAAATCAACATGATGACGGATTATCCCACTATTTTCCTGCAATGGAGAGCTGAGTTATCAAAAGTGTAGGACTTCCGAAGCATCCTTGACCCGTTGGCATGCCAAATTTTAAATCCGCTCCTACCTGTTCAATATTTTCCAATACTTTAAAGAAGTTACCCGATACTGTAATTTGTTCAATCGGTCTTTTGATTTTTCCCTTTTTGACTAGAAACCCTTTTGCCGCCAGTGAAAAATCTCCGGTTACCGCATTCGTCCCTGAATGCATTCCCTGCAGTTGGGTAATTAAGATACCGTCATCTAAATTTTTTAATAGCTGCTCAAAACTTTTTTCTCCAGGTTGAATATAAAAATTGGTAGGAGCTATATCTACCGGAGAGGCATAAGAACTTTTAGAAGCATTGCCTGTAGTCTTTACGCCATCTTTCATTGCAGTCTTTAAATTATATAGAAAAGTATGCAGCCTTCCTTTTTCTACAACTGTTTTTGTATAGGTCGCAACACCCTCATCATCGAAAGGCGTTGAACATATCCCATTTTTCAGCAGCGGGTCATCCAGAATAGTTAACTTACTTGAACCAATTTGTTTGCCCATCTTACCTTTTAATAGCGATAGTCCTTTTTGGACATTATCAGCACTAAAAATCCCTGAAAAAGTAGCAAGTAAATCAGCTGCTACATCATTCCTTAGTGCAATAGGATAGTTTCCCGATTCAACCGCTTCCGCTCCTATATAGGCAAGGGCGTCTGCTACCGCTTCTTTAGCCAGCTGCTGCGGGTTAATTTCTTCAAATATATTTGTGACTTTAAAAGCTTCGCCTGTAATCATTTTTTCCCCGTCCTGAATAATGGGGATTAACACCGCCGCAATCCCGTTAGATTTATATTGTACATCTAATCCCTTGGAATTAATAATCCTACGACTGTTTTTTGAAGATTGCACAAGACAGTATTCAACACCCTTCACTTTGTCGCTCTGCTCATGCACATTTTTTTCGAGCGCCAGCGCAAGTTCAATTTTTTCATCTACACTTACTGTCTCCAGTGCTTCATTATATCCTTTCACCTCTGCATATGTATCTTTTTCGCCATATATCACTTCTATATCCTCATTTTCTATCGCCATAGCATTTGCTTTTGCATTTTTTATTAACAGTTCTATGGCTTCATTATCTAATATTTCTGTATATGCATAACCCATTTTGCCATGATATAAACCTCTAAAGCTTAACCCTATTTTTGTGTTCACACTATATTGATCTATCTCTTTTTCGTATACTGATATTTTAAAGTTCTCTCCATCCACATAATAAATTTCATATTCGCTAAATCCTTCTTTTTTGGCTCTGTCAAATAATATATCTTTGAATGCATCTAATGTCATCTGTATCCCTCCGTCTATTTTAAGCTGCTGTTTTTTGAGCTTTCATTACAAATTATTATATCATAAAGCCAGAAAGTATATCTTGCAGATATACTTTCTTAGGCTATAAAAAAAACTTCTAAAAGAAGTAATTTATAATGAAGTCTTTTTTGAAACGCATTTAACGGAAAGTGTAAAGCTAAAGAAAAAATATACTTTCCTATGCGTTATAAAAAAATAATATATTTTTGTTGATAACCTGCATAAATTTCTTTTAAAATATATCTAATCTGTGGATAACTCTGTGGATATGTTGTTAACTTGTTGTTAACAATTGCTTGTCCACTATATATAGCGTCAAAGGAGAATAATTAAAAAATTTATAGCAGTATCGTGTATTTAAGCAAGCGCCCATGCTGGGCGCACACAAAAAACTCTGGCAAAATCACTTTACCAGAGTTTCACTTTCAAATTTTTTAATTATTTTATTGATATGGCGTGGTTAAAACATAATTTTTTCCATAATGATTATCCCAATTATTAGCGCAATCCTTAAAACAGAAGTTTACTGTCTTTCCTGTAGGTTGAACATGAACAGTAGTTTTAAATTTATTGTCTCCAACTTTCTCCATCCGTACATCCTTCACATTGAAAAAATTTTCCCCTTCTCCAATGTGAAGAAAAACATGTGATGCGCCTGATTTAGCTAACAAACCGTCATAGGTTATTGTAAGATTATCTCCATTTCTCACTACAACAGGGTCTACTATCACTCCATTTTTTACATAAGGTTGTTTCATAGACTATCATCTCCCCATATGATTTACCTAAAATTATGTTAAATTAACAAAATAACTGATCACTTTAGTTTATTAGATTACATAAACTTAGAGCTAACATTAATAGTATGATAGTCTAAAGTCATTAATATGCTGGTTAATTCGTGAAACCCTACTAATGCTGTCTTGATTCATAATATAATTTTTACCAAAAATTTTTAAAAGTTTCAAAATAATCTACTTTCAAAACATCTCGAGCTTTAGAATCGAAGATTTTTTATTATGAAGTAAAGCGTAATATCAAGATAATCTACCTTAGCTTTTTGTGTTGAGAGACACATCAATTCGCCGAAGGCAATTGTCCAATTGTCTTATTTATGATCTGCCGCCCACAGTTATGCTGCTAACTCTTATCATCGGTTGACCTACATTTGCCGGCACACTTCCACTGATAGAACCGCACATGCCCTGTCCCAGTCTTATATCTTTTCCAACCATATCGATATTCATTAATATCTCAGCACCTTTCCCAATCAGTGTAGCACCTCGAACCGGCATATCTATTTGCCCGTTCTTAACTAAATATCCTTCTGCTACTGCAAAGTTAAATTCACCGGTCACAGGATTAACCGAGCCGCCACCCATTTTTTTTGCATAGAGCCCGTTATCAATTGATCCTATTATTGCTTCGTTTTCATCACTGCCAGCAGCAATATAGGTATTGGTCATTCTGGAAGTAGGTGCATATTTATAAGACTGTCTTCTAGCATTTCCTGTGGGTTTCATATTCATTCTTCTTCCATTTAATTTATCTATCATATAGCCTTTTAAGATACCATTCTCAATTAGAATATTCTTTTGCGAAGGCGTTCCTTCATCATCGATATTGATGGATCCCCATTCATTCGATATTGTACCGTCATCGATGGCCGTCACTTTATCTGAGGCAATCTTTTGTCCAAGTTTGCCGGCAAAGACAGAATTTCCTTTTGCCACTGCAGTTGCCTCAAGGGCATGCCCGCACGCCTCATGGAATATTACACCACCGAATCCGTTATCTATGGCTACTGTCATCTTACCAGCCGGACAAACAGGGGCATGTAGCATGGTTACTGCGGTTCTGCTGGCTTCTTTCCCGTAATACTCCGGATCTATAATGTCAAACATTTCAAAGCCCATCATTCTTCCCGGGCCTTCAAATCCTGTTTGATTTTCCACACCATTACTGGCTATAGACTGAATAAATATCCTAGTACGTACTCTTCTATCTTCTATTAGCAGTCCCTCACTATTTGCGATTAAAACTTTTTGATCGACATCTTTATATCCTGCTGTCACCTGAACAATCTCAGAACTATAGGTTTTTGCAGCTTTATAAGCGGTCTTAATAATATTTATTTTTTTTAAGTTATTTACAGCAGAAGGAACATATCGTATGGGATGAATATTTGAAGGTATACTCTCTACCAACTGAATATCCAATTCATTTTTTGTTTCCCCTAATGCACAAGCCGCTTTATATGCCATTTCTAAAAGTCCTGATCTGCCGGCATCATTTGTATAAGCATATACACTTCTATATCCTTTAAATATTCTAATGCCTATACCAAAATCTCTTCCTGAAACAGCTGTATCTACTTTTCCATCTACCATACTGAATGAATTGTTTATCGTATCTTCACAAAATATTTCTGCAAAATCTCCACCTTTAGATAATGCACGGGATAAAACTTGTTGTATGACTTCTTTAGATAACATCGTAACACCTCTTTTTTGACTTTATTTAAATATTCTAGCATAATTTTAACACACCGTTAAAACAACCAAAATCATTTTCTATTATTTTAACGTGATTAGCAGAAGTCTCCCATCCTCTATAGGTGGGAGATGAATGCGTAAACACAACTTGCTTATATTATTTTTTTGTGCTAAAATATAATCA
>JASGMB010000131.1 GCA_030156665.1 Clostridiales bacterium | reverse complement strand
ACGGCTGTTTAGAATCTTATCTACTTTCGTTACTCCACCTTTTATTTTCAAAAGGTTGGACATAAGGCCAAACATTTCATTGTGATGTAACCAATACTCACCATCTATTGCTTCCCGGTATAATCGACAATTTTTATATAGATTTTCAAAGGGGTAATCCTTTATAAGATATGTCTCAGTATTTTCCTTCTTAATATCAAAACGGGGGGCAAAGTCATTTTCCTTTTCAAAAAAACAATCCTGCGTATTATTGTAACAGAAATAGATTACATACCCCATATGACTAAAAAGTGTACTTTTATATATATTATTAATAAAAGACTTACACTTTTTAGTCATTGATACATAAACATTGCTACTATTAACTTCAGGCATATCTTTTTCATCATGAAACGTAAAAAACTTTGGATAACCATTCTCCATGTCAATTCCAACATCTCTGCAAAAATTATACATGTTTCTCGATGCATTAGTGCTATTTCTAATTACTGAGCATGCAGCAAATATAAGATTCGGTATTGATTCTACATGTGAAAAGTTTTCATAAATAACTTCCCTGCCACCGTATATTATTCTCGAAGGATCCCTTGTTTCTGTTTTAGCCTGTGGGAAAACTTCCAGCAGTGATCTAATTACTAGGTTGCGAACCCTGATATCCTTAATCACTTCATCCATAATGAAAACCATTTTAAACCCACTATCTGAATTAAAGGGCGTGTATATAAATGAAGGGAATAGATTTACCCTTTCACAAGTATCTAACACATTTTCCAGCGAATCATTTTCAATATCAACAACAAAGATTTGTTGGCTTATCCAGTTCTTAATATTTCTCTGCCCATTTTTAAAAACAGATGGTGAATAAGTTTTTCCATTTGGTATTATTATGCTTTTGGCAAAATCCTTTACAGAAATTTCTTTGACATGACATCCAATTCGTGCTGCTATTTTTGAAATTTCTTCTTCTCTCGGCTTCTTACTAAACTTTTGAGTATCTAAACACAATTTTATTATCATTTTCATGCCTCCTTTGTTATTAAACAAAGGGGCATGCTGTATTTAAGTGTTTTGGTATGTCTTTTAAATGTGCTTTATTAGGATACTTTCTTTATGTTATATTAAGTCTTTTTATTAGTTTTATTGTTGCCCCTGATTTGATTTATTCATATGGTTCAAATACCTGAGTTTCATATTCATAAGGATTGCAGTATTTGATACGTCTTCTCATCTCTCTTAAGGGAATTATTTCTCCTGTATATGGATTAATAACTCCCATTTCTTCTCCCGTATAGGGATTAATTTCGATATAGTCATCTCTAAAATAGACATCCATACATAAATCTTTACAGCCATTTTTTCTTGTCATTTAAGTCACCTCCCTTCTTATATTGGGGAGGGCTTTTGGTAATCCATTTGCCCTCCGATCTTGCATATCCCCTTCTCACAACTCTCCGCTATCTTCTATGTCTGTTATATTTCATATAGGAGATTTGCATAATTATCAGAAAATCTTTTTTTAATTGTGTCGTATCGAAAAGCGTGGATTAACCACTTCTGGGCTTCATCAAACTTGGATATCTCAATTTCAACTAATTCCTTTGTTTTGTTAATAGCATTAGTAAAAATTTTCCTTTCGTCTCTTTTAAACTTCTCTAATGCTTCTTCTGATATCAGATTAGAATGCTTGTTTATGAAAAATTCTACTAGACTCATTAGATCTAAAAAGTTTTCTGTTCTTATCATGGTTGATCCAACTTCTTGTATATGTTTTTCAGCCACATACTCAAAGTTAAAATCTTTTATAGTTGTCTCGTCAATATAAATTGGCAATATAAAATTTTTTGCATACGTTCTGTCAAGAATCGTTCCATCAAATGAATAATACATATTTCTTCTCTCCTTTCTTAAAAAACAAAAATACTAATTTTTTTATTCAGTTTTTGTTAGTAAATAATTATTTACCTAATAAGTTATCCTATTTTAAACTCAAATAAAACTTTGCCAATAATCTTTATGCTTTTTGTATTAGTTAGAATAATAGGTGTATCGTCTACTTCCCTTGAAACTGCATTCATAACGTCAGTCAAGACCATGGTTTTTTCCTGATAATTGTATTTTCCGACGTATATTGCATCACCCCTTTGAAAAAGTATTTTATCTTTATCCTTGTATTGTCCAAGATTAACAAGGTAGCAGTACTCCTTATCATCAGGTTTAAACCACACCACTTCACTATCTGGTTCTATTTCTTCCTTTAAAAGGCTAAAATCAAATCCCATTTCCCTACCTGTTATTGGTCCGTTATTTAGTGCAGTATATAAAGGCAACTTCCTGAACTTACTTCTCACATATTCCCCAGTGGCTAGCCTAAGGTTCCTTATTTTTTTTAATCCGTAATAGGAATCCTCGGTATAAGGGGTTGCATAATCTGGATAGATAAAGTTCTCCCCTAATGCATCTTTTACGTTATTTAGTAGTTCGTCTGTTAAGTTATCTCCCAAATTCTCCTTATTGGTCTCAAGGAAGTTAATAAAAGCATTAACCTTTTCCTCTTCCATATCATTTACTTTCAGTAATTCTCCCAAGTATTCCTTAAGAGTATTGCAGGCAATTATATGTTTTAGATCCGCTTCATCAAGAATCCCTATCTGGAAGAGCAAAAAGGAATAGTTAATATCTAGTATTTTGGCTATGACTTTTAAGTCCTCGTAATCCGGAATAATGTTGTTTTTAAGCATCTTACTAATATAAGATGGTGATTTGTTTAGTGCATTTGCTAAATCAATTGCTTTGATATTTTTTTTAGCCATTTCCATTCTAATAAATTCACTTAAATTAAAACTCATTATCTATCACCTCCTTAAGTATATATTACAATATATTTTACCGATTGTCAACTAATATTATTGTAATTATGTATAATATTTTACTTTTATTCATTTTTATTGTTGACATTTAATTAAGTTTGCTTTATAATTAACTTATAGTAAAATTATTCTCTTTATTTTTGAATTTTAATTGACTTTTAGTAAATCAAGTAGCGTAAGGGGGTGTCTACCGAAAATATAGTTTAAAAGTAAAGGAGGTTGATAGATATCCAAGATAATGTTTTATAAAAGGTAAAAAAAACAGGCCAAGAGAAATCCCCAAATTCCTCTTGGCCCATTAAAATCGTCCAATTACATTATACCAAACAATAAATCTACTTATTTTTTTAGCAGAAAAATTACAAAACTTAATTTTAAAAATGAAAACGTTAGTTTATCACGTGTTTTTTTGAAATAAGTACAAAATTAAGAGATTTCTTTGGAAATGTTTATTAGGAGGTGTTACGACTATGATTAACTCTAATTTAAATGAAAAAGTAAAATGTTGTTTAACTGATTTCCATAATGGAAGTGGACCTGAAGATTTCCCTAGTCTGATGGAAGATTATGTATTGACATATCACAAGTTACTATATAGAACCATTACAAAACTTGATAATTATTTTGATTCAAACGAACTTTACTGCTTATTTGATATATTTAATGCAATCAAATATTCGCCAAAGATGTCTGCAAATAGATTTCTCCTTTTAGAAACAACTGATGTATTAGAAAATGAACAATTGATGATTGAAAAATGGAAAGTTGACAAAAAGGTTCTTATAGACAAAATTAATAAATTATCTGAGTTTCAGGCTTTCGCAATGATTATGATTATCTACAAATTTTGGAGAGATACAGATCGATACAAAGATGATTTATCTCTAATATTTAAGGATACTGTTGAGATAGTATAAATTCATCTCAATAAATAATTATGTTTTTAATCTTAAAAATCCTCCAACCCTATTGTTCCACCTAGGGTGGAGGATTTTTTACCTTTTCCCATTTCTTCTTAAGAAATCATAAACAGTAGTATGGCTTGTCCCCATTAATTTTGCAACCGTTGGCACGCTGTTATACTTTAATAGCCGTATTAATTCCTCTCTCCAATAATCCCCGAAATCCACAATCCGAGAATATCTATACTTGTCTTCTTTTTTCGTATCAGGTCCACGTCTCAAATATGAAAATCCACAATTTGGACAGGTAAAATATCCTATTGGGCTCTTGTTTTTATAACTATTTCTAGTTTCTACATTCTCAATGACCTGTTTCTTATATTGCTTGCAAACAGGATTTAGACAAGGATACGGCCCTTTCCCAAAAGGTAGGTATCCTACATTTTGATTAAATAACACTTCTGGTGATAGACCTAAAAATCTCATAAATAATATATGTTTTAATGGATCTTCGATAGTTGCTTTATTCCATCCCATTTTTAAAAGCCAATTACTGTTATTAGTCTTCCTAATTGTATTGTGAGTCATCTGAAGTATCTCACTGCCCCAAAAGGTTTCAAAATCAGTAATAAGATTTTTCTGGCGTAAACCTCCATTCACTGTAGCATACTCTAATATCTTTAACTGATTTAGATACTGCTCTTTTATTTTTGTTTTAATTTCAGGATTATTCAAAATCCAGTTCATATCCTCTGCAATAATCAGTAATTTTTCATAGGTCTTTGGCTCATACACAACCTCAGTTTCAACAACACAGTTTCTTTCCGTTGCTGCTATATATTTATATTTATTGTCCTCAAATGATACACTGCTATTATAAATAGGTATTTTATGGTGAGGGCAAATATAGATGCCTCTTATCTGATGAACCCTATGCCAATATAATTCGCCATATCTCTCCATATCTTCTTTATTGCACTTTGGACAAAATCTTAGAAATTTATTTTCAGCCAGTGGGTTTATTATTCCTGTTATTTTGTTGTATATTTCAACATCCCCATGCAACATATACCGTCTAATTATTCCCCTGTTCTCAAGGCTTAAAAAGACCGTATAATACGGAAATAAGGTATGTTCAAGTATTAGCCTATCTACATCAAAAGGACTGTTTAAAGGCATATTTCGGACTAAATTTGCTAATAATGTTGGGAATTCCAGGCTACAAACTATACGCTTTACATTAAACAGATCCCTGGCAGTTTCACTTCCATTAAAATTTGGACTTTTTTCATGATATCTGGCAAAAACACTATATAGTATTTCATCTGGATACGGTGTAGGAAAAAAAGTCATCATATAACTTCAAATCCTTTAATTAACCCATGATTTTTCAATATATCATAAGCAGTTAGATCTTCCTCCTTATTCTGCACCATAACTCTAATATCATTTTCTGCACTTGGAGGCACCTTCTTGGTTCTAACTTTCACTGGCTTTTCATTATTTTCTACTGTAGATGCCTTGGAAGTGGTAGGTATTACAAACCTATTCCGATTAGGCAATTCATAACTTAAATCAATGTTCCCAGTATATATGTCAGGATATTTTACTATTTCCATTACATTACCTGTCCTTAATGCATTTAGCATTGGCTTTACCAGCCTTAAACTTTCGTCAGCCACTTGTTTAATTAATTCAGGTGTTATTGTCTCAATCCCGCTTGAAATTGCCTTTGTTTGAGCAAGGGCATAAAGTTTCACTGTTATATCAATTATTCCTTGGGATTGATCATATAGGGTCTCTATTAATTCATCAGTCAGAGCAGTAGGCCTTTTCGTCCATTGATAGCCCCATATTGCGGTTACAAGTAGTTTGAAGTTAATATCATTATCTAACCTTTCAAATACCAAATCCCCTTGCCCTGAACCCCTTCTTGCCTGTCGGAACTTCCCTTGCAATACTCCCATAGCCTCAGGAGTTCCTATTAATAATACTGGTAAGCCAATAGTATTGACTAGAGTAACAAAAAAATTCAGCATCCTGTCGGCTCCTCCAGACTTAGACTTGCTAAGATTTTGTATCTCATCAATTACTAATAACCCTAATGAAATACTTTTAGCAATATTGCTCATGGCAACGAGCATATTATCCACTGAAAGTTTACCACTACCAAATCGTGAATAATAGTCTGTCCCTAATATCTCATCAACCTTACTAAAAAATGATAGACAAAGTCCTTTAATGCTTCCATCGTAAGAGCATTCAAGCCTTAAATATACTACCTGATATCGTGAAAGTGGGATATCTTTGTATTTAGAGTGAACGATTACTTGTGGATACATGGATAATATTCTGTTCACAACTGTTGTTTTCCCCATACCTGATACTCCAAGTAAAGTAAAAGAGCCTGCGGTGCTGCGATAATTGTTTGAAACAAAGGACTTATCCAAAACATTTCTTGCTACATAACCCTGTCTTATAACTCTACTGATTCTACTTTCTAAATCTAAATGTATCGCTAGTGGCTGAAAGACATCATATAGACGTCCCACTAAATGGGCTCTGTATTGATTATCTAACTGTCTTTCTTCTTTATTATAGGGAGGAAAATTTGCTAACTTTGATACTACCTCTTCAGAAGATGTGATTTGAGGCAATGCCTCTATAAATGGATTACCTTTATATTCTGAAATAATCTGCTCTTTGTATTGGGCATTATGTATCAAATCCAGCACGGTCTTTTCCCTCCTTCTGTGCCTTTAATAGTAATTCGACCAAATTTTGCTCGGTATTACCATAGGCTTTTTCTTCAACTACTATATTTGTTTCTTCTGGTATTATTTCGATAATATTTTGTTTCCTCTCCTGCTGCTTCTCAAAAATGCGATTATCTCTGATATTCTGAATGCGTCTCTTTTTGCTTATGCCTTCTTCAACTTCATTTTTTGTCTCTTCTTTCGCTTGTTCAATTATTTCTTCTATGTCATTTAATAAGTCTATTTTATTTTGCAATTCT
>JASGMB010000130.1 GCA_030156665.1 Clostridiales bacterium | reverse complement strand
AAAAAAACGAAAGGAGAGAAATATAAATGGCTACATTTGAAAATAAATTCACTGAAAGAGCTGAGAAAGCTCTTAGACTTGCACATGAAAGTGCAGTAGCGTTAGGACATAATTATGTTGGAACAGAACATATTCTTTTAGGGTTACTGAAAGAAGGTGGCGGAGTTGCAGCAAGAGTGTTACAGAATCAAGGAATTACTGAAGAAAAGATTGCAAAAAGAATTGATGAGCTTGTGGGCACTGCTCCACCAACAGGAGCGCAGCCGGCAGGACTCACGCCTAGAACTAAAAGGGTTTTAGAATTGAGTTTTACAGAAGCTAGAAGATTGGGACATAACTATATCGGGACAGAACATATTTTGCTTGGAATTATGCGAGAAGGCGAAAGTGTTGCAATTCGAATATTAAGAGACTTGGGCGTAGATATTCAGAAGTTATATACAGAAATCGTACAATTATTGAATGAAGAAATCCCAGGTGCTTCAGGAGCGCCAAAAGCTACAACTGGTCATAATAATACGCCAACCCTTAATCAATTTGGAAGAGATTTGACTGAGATGGCTCGGGAAGGAAAATTTGATCCCATTATTGGTAGGGATACAGAAATTGAGAGAGTAATACAAATTCTAAGCAGAAGGACAAAAAACAATCCTTGTCTCATTGGTGAACCTGGCGTAGGAAAAACTGCTATTGCTGAAGGTCTAGCCCAAAAAATAATAGAGGGAAATGTGCCGGAAATTCTTAAAGATAAAAGAGTTGTGACTTTAGATCTATCATCAATGGTAGCAGGTGCGAAATATAGAGGTGAATTTGAAGATAGACTAAAAAAAGCAATGGATGAGATTAGGAAAGCTGGCAATGTTATTTTATTTATAGATGAAATGCATACCATTATCGGTGCAGGAGCCGCAGAAGGCGCGATTGATGCTTCTAATATTCTGAAACCCGCACTTGCAAGAGGTGAACTGCAAGTGATTGGAGCAACTACATTGAACGAGTATAGAAAGTATGTTGAAAAAGATGCAGCTTTAGAAAGAAGATTCCAGCCTATTACAGTGGGAGAACCTAGCGTTGAAGAAACCATTCAAATTTTAAAGGGTATTAGGGATAAGTATGAAGCGCATCACAGGGTGAAAATTACTGATAATGCTTTAGAAGTAGCAGCAAAACTCTCAGATCGATATATCACAGACCGATTTTTACCCGATAAAGCAATTGACTTAATCGATGAAGCTGCTTCCAGGGTAAGATTAAAAACTTTTACTGCTCCACCTGATTTGAAAAAATTAGAAGAGAAGCTTCAAAAAATCAGTGAAGAAAAAGAAGAAGCCATTCGTACCCAGGAATTTGAAAAAGCTGCAAGAATTCGCGATGAGGAACAAGAATTAAAGAAAAAGCTGGAGGAAATAAAAACAAATTGGCAGCAAAAAAATCAAACAAATACTTCATCGGTAACAGAGGAAGAAATTGCAGAAATTATTTCTTCCTGGACAGGAATTCCAGTAAAACGACTTGCAGAAGATGAAAGTGAACGTCTTTTAAAGATGGAAGAGATTCTTCATAAAAGAGTGGTTGGTCAGGATGAAGCTGTAAAAGCAATTGCAAAAGCAATTAGAAGAGGTAGAGTAGGACTAAAAGACCCGAAGAGGCCGACCGGTTCCTTCATATTTTTAGGCCCTACAGGAGTAGGTAAGACAGAATTGTCAAAGGCGTTAGCTGAAGCGATTTTTGGTGACGAAGATGCTATGATTAGAATCGATATGTCTGAATATATGGAAAAGCACACAGTATCTAGGTTAGTCGGCTCACCTCCAGGATATGTAGGATATGAAGAAGGAGGGCAGCTAACTGAAAAAGTAAGAAGAAGACCTTATTCAGTCCTATTATTTGATGAAATTGAGAAAGCACATCCTGATGTATTTAATATTCTTTTACAGATTCTTGAAGACGGAATATTAACAGATGCACAGGGAAGAAAGGTAGATTTTAGAAATACCATTATTATTATGACATCCAATGTTGGTGCGAGAGAAATTACTGAGCGTAAAAAATTAGGATTTGCTGTTTCAACGGATGAAAGACAAGAAAATTATGAAAATATCAAACGTAATGTAATGGATGAACTAAAAAAGACTTTCCGTCCAGAATTTTTAAATAGAATTGATGAAATCATTGTATTCCATCAGCTTGAAGAAGAGCATATAAAACAAATCGCAACATTGATGTTAAACAGATTAGTAGAAAGACTAAAAGCAAATAATATTTCAATAGAGTTTACCGATGCAGCAAAAACAGTACTGGCCAAAGAAGGGTTTGACCTTGTATATGGTGCAAGACCCCTTAGAAGGGCAATACAATCAAAAGTAGAAGATAAGTTGGCAGAAGCTATGCTTGAAGCTAAAGTAAAAGCTGGAGACCATGTAATTTTAGATGCAGAAAACAACGAATTGGTTATCAAAAAGAAATAATAGCCAAACGCAAAATAGGAGGTATAAGTGCTACCTCCTATTTATGTTTATATCATATTTTTTGTTTGCATATTTTTACTTAGTAAAAAATAAAAAAATCAACTATTTTGTGATCATAGTACCAATACCTGTATCGGTAAAAATTTCCAAAAGTATACAGTGGGGAATACGTCCATCAATGATATGAACGCGATTGACACCTGCATTAAGTGCTTCGATACATCCTAATACTTTTGGTATCATACCACCACTAATTACACCCTTGTTAATGAGTTCATAAATTTCTTTTGTACTAATTTCCCATATGATTTCATCACTATCACTGGAATATTTTACACCTTCTACATCGGTAAGCAACATAAGTTTTTCAGCTTTTAAAGCAGAAGCAATAGCTCCGGCTACAGTATCGGCATTGATATTATAGCTCTGACCGTCTTTACCCACGCCAATAGGGGCTACAACGGGAATATATTCATCTTTTGCAACTAATTCCAATAATTTTGCGTTAATATTAGTAATTTTTCCTACATATCCAATGTCTGTTTCTACACCGTCCACTATAGTTTTATACTGTTCACATTCAATTAGATTACCATCAATACCACAAAGACCGATTGCTTTTCCACCTTTACAGTTAAGCATTGAAACAATCTCTTTATTAGTTTTTCCAACTAATACCATTTGTGCAACTTCTATTGTTTGGGTATCAGTTACTCGTAAACCATTTATAAATTTACTTTCGATATTGTAATTTTTAAGTGCTTTTGTAATATCTGGACCGCCGCCGTGTACGATAATTGGATTTACACCAATATATTTAAGCAGTGTAATATCTTCCATAACTGAATTTTTTAAATTATCATTTATCATAGCATTGCCGCCATATTTTATAACCACTGTTTTGCCATATAATTTTTGAATATATGGTAAAGCCTCAATGAGTATTCCAGCTTTTTTAATTAAAGTTTGCATATTAGATTCCCCCAATTTTTACTTCTTTCTCCTTTATTAGAGATATAGACCTGGAGAAGTAAGACCGGTTTTTTCATCCAGTCCAAACATTATATTCATATTTTGTATTGCCTGACCAGCGGCACCTTTAATTAAATTGTCTATGACGGAAACAATGACTACCCTATTTAATCTGGTGTCAACCACTAATCCAATATCTACAAAATTTGACCCCGTTACATGGTTTGTTTCAGGTAGTTGACCTTCATCATAAATGCGGATAAAGAATTCATCTTTGTAATAATTTTTATAAATATTCAGCAACTCGGCAGTTTCATATTCTTGTTTTAAGTTAGCATAAATAGTGCTTATAATTCCTCTTTTCATTGGAACTAAATGGGGTGTAAAAGAAATGAATATTTCTTCATTTGCAATAATGCTTAATTCCTGTTCAATTTCTGAAGTATGCCTGTGAGTAGCAACTTTATACGCTTTCATATTTTCGGTACACTCACAGAAGTGATAATCAAGAGCCAATCCTCTGCCTGCTCCCGATACACCGGATTTGGCGTCTATAATAATATTATCAGTAGCAATCACTTTATCTGCAAGCAAAGGAGCTAATCCGAGAATAGAACATGTTGTATAGCACCCTGGATTACCGATAAGAGGGGAGGCTGCAATTTTATCTCTATGTAGTTCAGGTAAGCCATAGACCGCCATTTTCAATAATTCGGGATGATCATGTTTGGTTTGATACCATTTTTCATATACTGAAATATCGTTGTACCGGAAATCGCCGCTTAAATCAATCACTTTCAGTCCGGCTTGAATTAGTTGTGGAATAACTGTTTTAGAAGCACCATGAGGTAAGGCTGTAAAAACAACATCACATTTTTTTGAAATTACTTCAGCGTCAAGTTCTTCACATACATTATCAACAATATTTCTGAGATTAGGATAAATATTGGAAATTTTTTGTCCAACAAAGCTTTGCGATACAACCGATGAAATTTTTGCATAGGGATGTTGTGATAGCATTCTAACCAGTTCAATTCCTGCATATCCAGTCGCACCAAGTATTCCCACTTTAATCATTGTGGAGACCTCCTTCGTTTTAGTAACTGATAAGATTAATTATTAATATCAGATGTTTAATGAATAATTCTATGGGAATTAAAATATCAAAACCCTTTGATTTTATTCTTCGGGACAAGTCTCGAAGTCATTATATCAAAATCTTCGATTTTATTCTTCGAGGCAAGCCTCGAAGTTATTTAATAGGTAGATTTTGATGAAACTTTGTGCGGCATTCATCTTACCCGCAAGCGGGCAAGTTTTCTGCCACAGTCGTTATAACAATTATTAATAATTATACATATTTATGAATAAAAATTCAATAGCAATCAGTATTTTTTTCTATTTATATTAAAATCTTCGATAACGTTATAGATGATGTTTTGAATTTCAAATGAATAAAATCTTGTGAATAATTATACTGCTTTTAGGTCTTATAAAGGTGCATTCACTGTATATTTATAAGCAGAACTTAATAAAAATGAGTTATTGCAGTGAAATCATATTTAAGCACTAAACAAATTGATAAGCATACAATATATTGTGCAAATACCGGATTACTAATTTTCGCGTTTTGTAAATGTTTATAAAGAAGGGAGATTTTTATGGAAAAAAAACTGACATTAAAGCGATTGAACGATAATTATCAAGATTACATTTCCGATTGGAAAATAGCTCAGATGATTAAGCCCGAGGAATATACTAAACTGCACCAACCTTCTAATGCAAATATATATGTACATAAGCAGGAAAAAAAGAACTATTTTTAGGGAAGAAACCGATGATGAAAATTGGTCCATATGTGTTTCAAAAAAGGCTTCATTATAAAAATTCTTTTTAGAAGCCTTTTTTATAGTCTAAGAAAGTATATCTGCAAGATATACTTTCTGGCTTCAAGAAAATCTACCTAAATCATATTCGAACGAAGTGAGATAAATTCGTCG
>JASGMB010000129.1 GCA_030156665.1 Clostridiales bacterium | reverse complement strand
ACAACAATTAAAGCTTGAGCAGAACGCAGCGTATTCACATTATTTGCAAAGTTATAAGGGATATAAAGACCCATGTGTGCCTGGCGTGTATCAATCACTTTTTTGAGTTCTTCTTTAGATTTTACATGATACCGTATGTTGAATCTGTCATTTTCATCAAATTGCTGTATAATCATTCTACTCATGCTGGAATCATCCTCATCCAGTACTGCTATAGGGATATCTTCTACATAAGTGTTTACATATACTCCTCCAAATAGCAGGGTTAAGAATATGGGCCCGCCTAAAAGCAGTACAATAACCTCCAGGTTTTTAAAGGTGGATTTCATTTCTTTTATCAGTGTGTTCACAAAACGCAAGTTGTTCACCTTCTTCCGTTATCACTGTACTTTTTTCTAAACGGATAACCCTTAACCGGAAAATACCAATGACTGCAACAAAGGAAGTAAAAAAAATAAATGCGGTAAACCAAACAATATCATGTATCATATAATCAATGGATATCTTTTTTAAAAATAAATCCCTAAGATTATCTGCATAATGATAGAAAGGGAGAAAAGCAGCCCCTATCTGGTACGGTTTTGGCATGGATATTACCGGCCAGGTATACCCTGCCATAATGGTGCTTGGTACAAATATTACTGCATTGATAACTGTTGCAATCATTTCATTTCTAACCCAGGTAGATAGCATAATGCCAAAAGAGGACACCGATACAGCAAAAAAGAAACTTAACAACGCAACATCGGTTAATTTTCCCCTAAGGGGAATATGAAATATCTTGTTTTGAATCAAAATATTTAACATAAGGGATAAGAAACCTAGCGCTCCATAAAAGGAGATTTTCCCTAGTATGTACCCTGTTTTTTTGCGTTTTTTATTATCAATTTCATTATTTCTTACTGCTGTAGCTGTCAGTAGCGCTAAGGCTGACTGAACAATTGCTGTACCAAATCCAGGATTCAAGAAATTTTTGAAATTTTTAGTAGGATTATATAGCGTTCTATTACTAAAACTAATAGCTAAAGCCATTTTTTGTGCCATATTCCTATGGAGATTTAATTTCCCCTGAAGAAGTTTTATAAGCATTCCGGTTTTTAAGGTAAGTAGAATTTCACTTGCCTTAGATTTAGTGGCACTTGCGATAGACATATGACTTCCATCATAGAGCATTAATATTGTAGGGGACTGAAGCGCCATCACATTTTTGCTAAAATCTTTTGGAATGACCATTCCTACTCGAACTTTACTGCAGTCAAATAGCTTTTTCATTTCAATACTATTATCCAAGAAATATTTTACATCAAATGTTTCATTTTCAACAAATTGCTGTACAATCATTCGACTTAAAGAAGAATTATCTTGATCGATGATTGCCATTGGTACATGTTGAATTTGGCCGTTGGAGAATTCAAAGCCTAATAAAATGTTTACCAGTAACGGCATAATAATAAGCAGGATAAAGATCATTTTTTCTTTTATCATTAGATCCCATTCTCTTTTGATAGTGTTTAGCATGCTTTTTAACATGGTGGCACCACCTAATTTTTAAAGTGAACAAAGGCAGTCATTCCTGGTCTGAATATTTTATCCTTGTTTTCAAGCTGTATTTTTACACCAAAGGATAAAATGTCAAATTCACCATTATCATTGGTAGACCGCTTTGTGGCAAAATCCGGTTTTTGATTAATGCGTACTACTTTACCGGTAAAAATATCGTCGGTAAAGCTGGGTATTTTCACTTCTACGTGTTGACCTAATGATATTTTAGCTAAATCTGTTTCTTTTACCTTTACTTCAACCCATGTATCGTTTAAATCGGTGACTGTAGCAATGGGCATACCAGTAGATACTAATTCACCTTCATCGGCGTTAATAACTGTGACTGTCCCATGAATAGGGGAAGTAATTTTTGTATCTTTTAGATATGCCTGAACTTCTTGTAGTGCAGCCTGAGCTTGTTCAAGTTTTCCCTTTGCAGCCTGCTCCATTGCGAGTGCTTGTGCAACGAGTGCTTGTGCACCACTTATGTCTTCACTTCTGGCACCTTCTTTTGCAATGCTAAGCTGTTGAGCAGCTACTTCTAACTGTGTTTTTACTTCATCTTTTTTTTGAGCTGAGACTGCGCCTTTTTCATATAATTTCTCAACTCTCTCAAATGTTTTAGTCATAAGGTCATAATAAGCTTGTGCCTGTGCAATTTCTTGTTCTCTTGCTCCGTTTTGTGCTTTTGCAAGCATTGCATTTGCTGCGGCTACCTGACCTTTTGCTGCTTGGTATGCAGCCTTTGCGGCTTCAATTACTGCTTTTGCTTGTTCTTCCTTAGCTTTTAACTCATCACTTGCAATTTCCACTAGTAAATCTCCTGCTTTGACTTCTTTTCCTTCTTCAACATGCAATTTAGCAATTCTACCGGGTATTTTACTGTTGATGCTTATTTCCTTTGCTTCAATAACACCTTGGGATACAACGCCGACAGCATTTTTAAATATTTCAATCTTATCTTGGTCATTAAATATATTCATCATATTTTCTGTTTTTGCAGCACATCCTGCTGTAAATAACGTAATCATTAGCATTAAGCATATTGTATAATATAAAACTTTACTCCTTATCATCTCTTTCACCCTCTTTTTGTCAATTGAATAGCAAATCACGCAATCAATATACAAATTTACCAATATCATTAAAATACTTCATCTTAGCAAGATTATATCCATATATGATTTCTACTACTTTTTCTTCAACGTTAGCTAGATTTTCTTGGGCTGCAAGTACTTCGACGATTGTACCTGCTGCAGATTCTAGGTCTAATTTTTTTAAGAGGCTAGTTTCTACACCAAATCCTTCATTATACTTGTATTCAGCTATTTCAACACTTTCCTTTGCTTGTTCAACCATTGCCTTGGAGGTTTTTAACATTTGTTCGGTACTTTTTAATGTTTCATAAGATTGGCGAATGGAACTTTCTACATCTAATTTTGTTTTTTCAAAATTTAACAACGCTTTTTCTTTTAGCAGCTCGGCTTCTTTATATTGGAATGTGATTGGAGGATATTTCTTTTTTAAAATATCAAAATTTAAATTATAGATAATTACCTGGCCGGACGCTTTTTTGATTTCCAAACGATTCTTTAATCCGCTTATTAAACCTTCTTCTAAATTTTGTTCATCAATTTGGTCGGTTAACACATCGGTTAATTGCACATTGGTGTCTAAAGGTATATTCAAATTTTTTTTCAGTTCCAATAGTGCATTATTCAATTCTCCTTGAGCCTTTTGATATTCGATTTGAGTACCTTTATAATACACATTTGCCAGCAGCATGTCATCTTTGGCTTTCATACCGTTTTTATAACTATCTCTTGCGAAGTTATATTGTTTTTCGGCGCGTTGGACAGCTTTTTTCTTGACTTCCAATATTTTCTGCGCTTTTAGTACATCGTAATAGCTTTTTTGAATTAACAGGGCAATTTGATTTCTGTATATATCGTAAGAAGCTTTGGCTACCTCGTAGGACACTTCAGACATGGTAGTCATCAAATCTCCTGTTGCTTTAACATTTAAAGCGCCAAAGTCATCTATATTTAATTTTTCAGATAAGTTAGCCCCTGCTTCAGCAAGCGTGCTGTCTATAATAGAAGTACTATCTTGAAGTTGTTTTTCTGAATCAGTGATGTTTTGTTCAATATAATTTTTTACATTGGACTTTATTGCAGATTTCTGTTCTTCAGATATTGGCAAATTATCAACATAAGTATCGATATCAGCCCCTTTTGGTATGGTAAATGGTGTATCTGTTATAGGGATATCTTCGGGAGCCTGATTTTGAGAGTAGTAGCTTTTTGCTTCACTTAATTTTTCCCGTCCCTCCCGTATAGCGGCATCTCCATCTTCTAGTTTGTCACGACGGTATTTGGTACGCTTATCAGCTAAAGCACTTAAACTGATTTCGTTTTTAACTTGTTTTAAAGCAATGCTGTTTTTTAATCCCAATTGTACTGCATCTTCTAGTGTTAAAAGCAGTCCATCTCCTTCTTGAGCGGTTATTGGAGGGGATGGCATAATAAAAGTAAACGTAAATACAGAAATTATAAATAAAATTATAATCTTTTGTTTCATGTACATTCCTTCTTCCTCCGATGAAATCAATTGTATCGATAACCAATATCTAAATTTAAAATAAATGAATGTAGTTATCGATGAAGTTCGCGAAGTTAAGATTAATGAAATATTTATTTTTAGACTTCGCTCACTATAAGTTGGATATATTTTTTACAATAAGAATTATTCCAGGGCTATTAATCCTTTTTCTAATTTATTCAGTATGTGGATTAGATGTTTTTTTTCATTATTGTCTAAAATTGTCATGATATTTTTTGACCATTTTTTATATTCTTCAATCACCTCTTCTGTAAATTGCTTGCCCTTTTCTGTGATGACAGCCATGATTTTTCTTCTGTCGATATCATCTCTGATTCTCTTGACCAGTCCCTGTTTTTCAAGTCTATCGACCAAGCCTGTTATATTAGCTTTTGTAACCAGCATTTGCTCTCCTATATCGGATAACATCATTCCTTTCTCAGCATTTTTATATAAAATGACAAGGACATTAAATTTTGTATGGGATATGTCAAAGTGATTAAAAAAGCTGCTGTGGACTTCCTCTAGAATATCTGCGGTTTTTTTGAGTTCTATGATCACTTTGTTAGCGATTTCATCTACCCATTCATAACTTTCAACTAACTTTTTTAATTTGCTCAATATATAACACCACCTATTAGCAAAGTTTTCACATTAATTATAATACTTTAATATTAATATGTAAATAGTATATATGTTAATTATACATATGTAAATTAAAATATTGTATACCTTTCATAAAAATTTGGAAAAAGTGTCCGATATTTATTAATTGATAGTCAGTCAGTATAGTATAATGAAATATATCAAGAAAACTGGGAGCGGAAAAAGGAAGCATTGAATTAGTCAGCAGTAATTCGTAATCATTTAAATAAACTGTTCGCTGTACACTGTATATTATAAATCGGAGGTATTTTAAATGCAGAAAGATGTACTTTTTAGATTGGAAAATGTTACGAAAGAATATAAGATGGGAGAAGTGACGGTAAAAGCCTTAAAGTCTGCCAGTTTTGATATATTTCAAGGGGAATTGGTTGTGGTTTTAGGACCGAGCGGGTCGGGGAAAAGTACGCTGCTTAACATTATAGGGGGAATGGATACTCCTACCTCTGGAAAAGTATATTTCCATGATATTGATATTTCAGCGTATTCCGATAAACAGCGTACTTTATTTCGACGAAATAAAATCGGTTTTGTATTTCAATTTTATAATCTTATGCCTAACCTTACTGCGAAAGAAAATGTGGAATTG
>JASGMB010000128.1 GCA_030156665.1 Clostridiales bacterium | reverse complement strand
GATATCAGCATCAGATATGGCTCCTGTATATCTCATGTTAATAGTCCTCTTCCTGGGGATACTCATATCCGAATTGTTCAGGAGCCAGTCCGATAAATTTAAGGCTGGTTTTCATGTTCTTGTATGAAATATTCCCTCTTTCGTAGTTGGTTTTTACAAACTCGATATATTCTTTTGGCACATATGTTTCTCTTGATGGGGTTATCAAATCTATACTATAGATAACTTACTTTAAAATAATTGTGCATTCTAATGATATGCCTTGGTAAAACACTGTCTTTATCTACATTAACAATTTTATAAAATACTTCTTTTACATAATCTTCGGGCATTAAAAATTCAGAAGAAAATACATCCGCTTTCTCATCTTCCGCTTTATGCTTTTCGTCATCCAAAAGGATTTTTTCTTTTTTCAGGATGTTAGCATTATAAATAAGATGATATAGTTCATGGGCACCAGTATAGCGCTCATGTCCCAAAGTAAAATTGCTGTTTAAATAGATAATAAACTGTCCCTCAAAATAGGTGCTAAATCCTGATAATTCATCTATATCCAATGGTTTCCTTATTAGAAATGCAGCCTCCGATAGAATATCAAATATATCGGAAAGCCCTTTTCTCGCAAATTTTATTCTCACATCTTCTGCTAAATCTTTGATTTGCAGTCTGAAAGATTCTTCTGGGAGATTCAAATTATTCTTTGGCAATTTTAACACTCCTCCCACAGTGGCTTTCTCTTTTGTGGTTTAAACTCTCCATTATATATTTTCTTTTGGTAAATAAACATCTTTATCATATCCTGAAGTTTCTCAACTTCCTCAATCGTTTTTTCTGAAAAATTTTTCTTCCTGAATAGTGTAACTAAATCGTCGTCTTCATCCTCTTCAAAAAGAATGTTTATATCTATATTCAGAACTTTGCATATGGCATTTAACTCCACAGCCGATACAGTCCTGTTGCCGTTTTCTATTTTGCTCAATGTTTCCCTGCTCATGCTAATTCCCTTTTCAGCAAGTCTTTCTACTGCCTCAATCTGGCTTAATCCCCTTGCCTCTCTAATAGCCTTTATTTTTAATCCAATAGGAATATCCTTTGACATCTTTAATCCCTCCTCTTTGTAATATTATATTACACCAATAATGGGTTTATGTCAATATTTTATGCTGTTGTGTAATATTTTATTACTTTTGCATAAAGTTATACTTAATTCATTAAATAATATTTAGCACTGATTTTTTGATTTGTAATGTCCTCATCTGTATAATACCTCAAAATTTTCTGAAGGAGTGGTCATAATGATAAATTTAGAAATTTTCAGACTGGAACTAAATTACCTGCAACAGGTTATAAAGGGTATTATAGGAGATAAGGCTTCAAGGGAATTAGGTGAAGCAATTGAATTATTAGTACTATGCTTTCTTAACCCTAAAAACTATAACACTTTTTGTCTATCCAACCTCCAAACGATTGAACAGTACTTAAATCAAATTCAGAATGAAATAGAACCCAGTAAATACCAAATCCTAATGAACAACATGCCTACTATAAGGAATTTTTTAGAAAAAGTAAAACTTGAGATGTCCATATCTTAACAAAATAAGGCTTTGTAGGATATATAGCCTTATCCCCAAAGCCTTGCTCCTTTATCCTAATTTCCCTTAACCCCAATCACCTTGTTCCCTTATAAACTGAAATAAGTCTGAATTATCCATTTCCCTAAAATCATCGGCTTTTATAATATTTGTTAGAACTACTAAACTATTATTTTCACACATTTCACCGATTAGAGTAAACCTAAAATCCTTATCATAAGCAATTACAAAATCCTGGTCTTTTTCTATTTCTATCGTTTCTAGTTGTTTTATAATGTCTTCTTTTCTTAATTCATATTTATCAACTAGTTCAGTGCATTCTATAATAACCTTATTCATATAATCAAACTACTCCCTTCTTATTACTATACGCTCTATTATATTGTAAGAACCTTAAACCTTTCAACCATATTCCAAAACACGTCTTTGATAGTATCTATACATATTTATGTTCTTTGTTCCTTATCCCTTACCCCTATCCCCCTTTAACACCTTCGTATATATTCCATTCTTACGCCTGTATACCGCATTCGAAACCTTATTTGGGTCGGTATCTGTTTCTACTAAATATTTAAGTAGTTCTTGATTGCAATAACTAAACTTTGCAACGAGAAAAAAGGAATTGCTGGGAATTGCAATTAATATGTCATCTCCTATCTTCCTCTGTATCTGTTTATTCACTGTTTCTGATAAAAGCAGCGAACTGGCATAATCGGTAGTATACCTTAATGTATACGCTTGTAATCCATCATCTAAAGGTACTAAAGCAGCAGTAATTCTGTTTATGTTCTCAATAGCCTTTTTCTTTAGTAGCGAAAATTCTACATCGTCATCAATAGTAAAGAAACGGAATGTTTCTCCCATATCTGAAACATATAGCACATCAATATCTAAAAAGGCTTTTTCCCTGTAAAACTGGACTTTTGAATTTATCCCAAAATCATGTCTTTTTAATATCGGGTATACATTAGCATAATCTACTTTAAATTTATATTTATTCAATATTTCAGAAGCAATTTTTACATATAATTCCTTTGCATTATAGTAGTCAGTCATTTGATACTCTCTATACATACTGCCGAGCGGAAGTTCTACATAGGTTACTCCAGACCCAAGATGAATTAAGTTTTCTCCTACTTTTACTTCTGGAAATACTTTCTTAAAATCATATGAAATTTTTTCTGTAAACTCCTGAAATGTGAACATCTTGTCATCCCCTTAAAACGGTTTACATGTTACTCTAATATCAAAGCATTTTAATTATGTCTGACCCTTAATTCTAACAATGTAGTAAATTCCCCAGTCAATCATAGCCTCATCAATTATAATTTCATATCTCCCATTTTTGAAAACACCTTTTCCAAAGTGTTTGATATACATAAATAAATTTATCTGTTTCAAAAACTCACTGTTTTCATTGATATTATTATCGCTGCAATACTCTACCATTAATTGTCTATTAACCACTAAAATTAAATCATCCATAACCCTTATATTTGACTTTACCCCTTTACCTTCCTAATATTATCCACCAAATATAAAAAAGGCATATCTTCCTTACGCCTCATTCCAGTTGCAACTGGCCGTAAAGGAGATGTGCCTCCAGCAATATCTTTTGCTCCTATTAAATAATTATCATAAGATTTATTAAGTCTTCAATTTTATTAGAAATATCATATTTCTGTAAATAATCTTCCACATCCTGGACTATCCAAATACTTTCAGAAGCCTCTTTCAATATGGGTCTGTCCATTGATGGTATGTAGGTAAATACATCTTCTACAGTACCATCCATAAGAATATCTGTGAAACATGTGGCTTTAGGGCCTAAATACATTCCACATCTAAAGAACCCTTCTATATAAGGAACATTTCCTTTTCTGTATAACTGCCCTTTACCGTGTGCATGGAGTCCTCTTACTCCGCCTATATATTTGATATCCCCATTTTTATATGGTATTACCACGGTTGGAACCCAACCTTTATAAAACTCACTATTAAACTTTCTACATGATAGGAAAAATTCTAATTGCTCATGTGTTAATTCAATACTTAGGTCATCCCTGCATTTTACACTGTTGTCGGTTAATGCTTTGTTCATCCCTAGTATTTGACCACCTATTTTTTCTCTAATCTTTTTGTTTTCTCTTATCATCTAAATCTCTCCTTTAAATATATTATGTTTTCATTTAATATGGAGCCAATGCTCTCATATGTACTTTTAGGTCAAGGAGAGTTGATTCTATCAATAGGCCAGGGTTACTAAGGATACATTATTGTCTCTCTATCATGTCAAGAGCGTAAAAGATTTAATTGTCAAGGTTCTAAGTTTTTATAGCATATAAAATAATGATAGAAAAATATTACCACAATTTTCTTTAATATACAAGATTTCCAGAAGAATTTGTTATAAAAATGTAATATTTCTTAGCAATGGGTCATATATTAGGCTATTTTCTATTTATAACCCTATAAACTATTATATAAAATCATTTTTCGAGCAAATACATTAAAATATATATAGTTTATGGAGTTCACACCTTAAAACAGAATAATTTGTAGGTTAAAAGAATAAAGCCCTGTACATTTTGTTGCTTGACTGCTGAAATCCCAATATCCTTTCTAATCGGTCACAATATTAAATACTCCATTTTTAAACTGATAAATTTTGTCCGAAATTTTATTCGGGTCTTTATCCGCCATAATGAACCTATTTATAATTTTCAAGTATTCAGGGTGATACCTGGCCACAAGTAATGTTGTTGAAGAAGGGATTGCAAAAATATAGTCCTGTCCTACTTTCTTCAATATCTGTTTTTGTATTGAATCGCTAAGCAAAAACGACGCATTATAATCTGTAGAATACTTCATATGATATATATCTAGTGTATCATCCAATTGTACCAATATATTAGTAAGTTTATTCAGATTTTTCCATGCTGCCTTTTTCATTTTATCAAAATCAACATCATCATTATTAAGTACAAATCTAAAAGTTTCTGCTTCGTCTGATACATAAAATATATCTATATCAGCAAAGGCTGGTTCTCTATAAAAGCCTAAATGTTTTTCTGCATTACCAAAGTCCTTGCTTTTAAGCATCGGATAAACATTATTATAATCAATCTTGAAATCATATTGATTTAGAATATTATGTATAATATCAACATATATTTTTAAAGTTCTTTTATAATTATTAAGCCGCTGATATTCGCTATACATAGAACTAATAGGTACAGACATGCCAGCAGAACCAGAATTTATTACTAGAGAGTTTCCCTCCAAAATGACTCCTGAAAAGCATTTATTTAAGTCGGAAACTATCTTATTAGAAAAAGCAGTAAATGAAATCATTGCATACCTCCCAAACAATTTAAATACAAAAAGCACACTTACTCACATTTCAACCCAGCATCTGTTGTCGGGTGTGTAAGAAAATATGCTCTCATTTTGTATACTCCTATTCTACGTTATGCTCTGGATAAGTGCAACCTGTTTGTTCTTAATTCTATGAATACCATATTTACTATGTGGGTTCTATAATTTCCAATCTAAAGTTCCATCCTTCATAAGACATCATCATCCTACCGAATTCTTCTAGACTATATTCCTGCCCATCTATAATAAATTTTGGTGTTCTATCATCATATCTATCATCCCATTCAATACGTCCTTCTACTATATTACCTTTAAAAGAGATAAGTTCATGTCCTTGAAATACTTCTCTTTTTATGAACTTTTGTGATAATCCTTTTCTTATCTTTTTATAA
>JASGMB010000127.1 GCA_030156665.1 Clostridiales bacterium | reverse complement strand
GCAAATTGCTATGCTTGGAGTATTGGTTCTAATTGGATATATAACAGCAAAAGCGGGGATCATAACGCAAGAGATTAGTAGAGGTTTATCAAACATTGTAATAAAAATATGTCTGCCGCTTTTAATCTTTACTACCGTTTCCACATTAAATGTAACACCGGAAACTTTTAAAGGTGGAGTAACTGTTTTAATTTCTTCATATATAGCTTTAATTGTTTTTTATCTTTTTGGGACTGCATCTTCAAAAATGTTAGATTTACAAGGGGCAACGCGAAATGTATATACGGTACATATGATGTTTGGGAACATTGTATATTTAGGCTATCCGTTGTTTAATAGCCTTTTTCCCGGAGGGGAAGGAATTTTATATGCTGTTTTTTATCATATTGCTTCTACATCTCTAATGTGGACCTGGGGTGTATACTTAATTAATAAACATCTAACAGAGAATATGGGAATAAAAGCTTTGAAAAGTTTAATCAATCAAAATATTATTGCTTTTATTCTTGGATTAATTGTATTCTTTTTAAAGTTAGAATTACCCACTATCATTTTTAAGCCTTTAAACAGTCTTGGAGGTGCAACTACTAACTTATCAATGTTATTTGTCGGATCTACTTTGGCACATGTGCAAGTACGTAACGCTTTTTCAAAGATTTCGATATATATACTTGCCAGTATCAAGATGATATTGACGCCACTGCTGTTTTTAGCTGTATTTCTTATGATAGAGCGGATATTTAATTTACAGATAAATCACATAATTAAAACGGTTATAGTGCTGGAGGTTGCGATGCCATGTATGGCAAATGTAGCCATTGTAGCCAGGAGTTATGATTCAGATTATACTTATGCTACTGAATGTGTTTTTCTTACCACCATTTTCAGTATTTTCTCTCTACCGCTTTTGGCTTATATTATCAGTATAGTTTAAATAGAATAGATAAAATAAATATAAAGTGTCACATCAAAAACACGAATAATATATAAAAAAAACACAAAAAAGTTCAGAATTTGATTGACAAAATAAGTCTCATCTGATACTATAATTGTGTAATTTGAATAGTATATTGACTCATATAAATTCGATAATATGGTTCGAATGTCTCTACCAAACAACCGTAAATTGTTTGACTATGGGTGAATCTAGTGAGGCTGCCATGATGTGGCCAATCCGTAAAAAGTTCGGATTTGATTTTTAAATATAACGATTTATATTTAAAAATCCAATTTGAACTTATCTATACATCTTCAATAAAAGGTAAGATGTATAGTTCGGTAAACGGACAAATAGATTTCACTTATAATCTGTTTGTCCGTTTTTTGTTTAGTGAATTTTACATGGAGGTGGTTATTCACTACAGTCAAAACATTGGAGGACATTAACCCTTAAAGACAAAATGTAAAAAATAAGAAGAGAGTGAGGTCAATTTACTATGGACAAATTTTTTGGTTTGAAAGAAAACAATACAACTGTAAAAACAGAAATTATTGCAGGTATTACTACATTTATTACAATGGCATACATTATATTTGTAAATCCGGATATTTTGAGTACGCCGTTATTTATTATGAAAGATAAAAATGCGGCTATCATGAAAGATAGTATATTTGTAGCTACTTGTATTGCTGCTGCAATAGGAACATTGATCATGGGGCTTTATGCAAAGTTACCGTTTGCACAGGCACCGGGTATGGGCTTAAATGCGTTTTTCGCTTTTACCATTGTATTGGGTATGGGCTATACTTTTAACCAGGGTTTAGCTGCAGTATTTATCTCCGGTATTTTATTTATCATCATTACTTTAATAGGATTAAGAGAGGCAATTGTGAAAGCAATTCCTCAGAATATAAAATATGCAATCACAGCAGGGATTGGTCTTTTTATTTCTTTAATTGGTTTGGTAAATGCAAAAATTGTTATCAATAATGATGTTACGTTAGTACAACTTGTAGATTTTTCTAAATTTGCCAGTACAGAAGTATATGATCAGGTATCGGGAATGACTTATGGTATGGCAACAAAAAATGCTATTGTAGCTATTATCGGTCTTGTGATTATTGGAATTTTGATGGCAATAAGAGTAAAAGGTGCGATCTTACTTGGTATTCTTGCAACCACAATTGTAGGTATACCATTTGGCGTAACTAATCTTGCCGGTTTTAATAAAATTGTTGATTTACCGCCGAGTGTTATGCCGACTTTCTTTAAAATGGACTTTCTAGGTTTATTGGGATTGGACGGAAAAGGCTTTGTTTCGGCTATTTTTGCCACTTTAACTGTTGTTATATCTTTCAGCCTTGTGGATATGTTCGATACCATCGGAACATTGATTGGTACCGGCCAGAAAGCAGGCCTCATAGATGAACACGGAAGACTGCCTAGAATGGAAAAAGCACTTATGGCAGATGCTGTTGCAAGTTCAGTAGGTGCATGTTTAGGAACTTCCACAGTAACTACTTATGTTGAAAGTGGTGCCGGCGTTGCTGAAGGAGGTAAAACCGGTTTGACAGCAGTAACAACGGGCGTGTTATTCCTTGCAGCTTTATTTTTTGCTCCATTGGTTGGAATTGTTCCTAGTGCCGCTACAGCGCCAGCGTTAATTATTGTGGGTGTGTTAATGATGAGTTCAGTAAAACATATTAATTTTAATGATTTTGAAGAAGCATTGCCAGCATTTTTAACCATGGCAATGATGCCGTTTACTTACAGCATTGCTACTGGTATAGCTGCCGGATTAATTATATATCCTATAGCAAAAATTGCTACAGGAAAAGCAAAAGAAGTACATCCAATTGTATATGTTTTAGCAGTATTATTTATCTTAAGATTCTCAATCTTGCCACACTAATTTCTTGAAATATTAATTCCTTAAAATATTAATAATGAAGTCCGATAATTGATCTTATCGGACTTCATTTACTTCAAAGTTAAAATCGGATGATTCATTATTCGTTGTTAATTGTTAATTAGATATATGAATAAATAGGAGGTTGTTTAAATGACTGAAAACAAAAAACCTAAAGTGGCAATTGTAATGGGAAGTGATTCAGATTTTCCCGTATTAAAGAAATGTATTCAGGTGCTTAAACAGTTTGAAGTAGAAGTAGATGTGAATGTTATTTCTGCACATCGGACCCCGGAAAAAGCTGAACAGTTTGCAAAAAATGCAGAAGCAAATGGTATCGATGTAATTATCGGTGCAGCAGGTAAAGCAGCACATCTTCCGGGAGTTCTTGCTGCTTTCACAACACTTCCGATAATAGGATTGCCCATTAAGTCCTCTACAATGGATGGACTGGATTCACTATTATCGATTGTACAAATGCCTAAAGGTATTCCGGTTGCTACCGTGGCGATAGATGGGGCAGAGAATGCAGCTTTACTGGCAGTGCAGATGCTGTCTTTGGCTTATGAAAATTTAAAAACAAAGCTCAAAGCTTTTAAGATAGAAATGGCAAAACAGGTAGAGGAGAAAGATTCACTTATTAAACAGGAGGTCTCAAAATTATGAAAAAGTTAGAAATGCTTTATGAAGGAAAAGCAAAAAAGGTTTATAAGACGGAACATGAGGACATGTATATTGTGGAATTTAAAGATGATGCCACAGCTTTTAACGGTTTGAAAAAAGGTACGATACAAGACAAAGGAATTATGAACAACAAAATTTCAAATCACCTATTTAAACTTCTTGAAAAACAGGGGATTCCGACTCACTACATAGAAGAAATGAGTGACCGGGAAACCATTGTAAAAAAAGTTGAAATTGTTCCTATTGAAGTGATTGTTAGAAATATTGCTGCAGGAAGTTTATCCAAGCGGTTAGGATTGGAAGAAGGTACAAAACTTCATTCTACTGTGCTAGAATATTGCTATAAGGATGATGCGTTAGGCGACCCAATGATCAATGACTATCATATTTTTGCACTGCAGCTTGCTACTAAAGAAGAACTGAATAAAATCGCAGATATTGCACTTAAAGTTAATGAAATTTTATCCAATTATTTAAAAGATTTGGGAATTGAGCTCATAGATTTTAAATTGGAGTTCGGTAGATATAAAGGAGATATTGTGTTAGCCGATGAAATCTCCCCCGATACTTGCCGATTCTGGGATACAAAGACCAAAGAAAAGTTAGACAAAGATCGATTCAGAAGAGATATTGGAAACGTGGAAGGTGCATACAAAGAGGTGCTTAGAAGATTATTAGGGGAATAATCATACTTTATATTTTAAAATAGTATTATTATAAGTTCATGGTTCACAGTAAATTATATTACATTTTTCAAACCTGTGAATGGTAAAATGTAAATTAGTATAATTTTTTAAAGAGGGTTATTACAATGTGCGATGGTATAAACTTTGATTGGAGAAATGATAAGCTTAATGAAGAATGTGGAGTATTTGGAATTTATGATCAAGATGGTTATGATTGTGCTCGTTTAACTTATTATGGGTTATATGCTCTTCAGCATCGTGGACAAGAAAGCTGTGGAATTGCAGTGAATGACGATGGAACCATTATTCACCATAAGGATATGGGGTTGGTACCCGAAGTATTTAATGATGTAATCCTTAACCACCTTAAAGGGCAAATTGCAGTAGGGCATGTAAGATACTCCACTACCGGAGCAAGTTTTAGAGAAAATGCTCAACCATTAGTAACAAAATATGTGAAAGGTACTTTGACCCTTGCCCACAATGGTAATCTTATCAATGCAGCGGCGTTAAGATCTGAACTGGAACAATCCGGTGCCATTTTTCAAACCACTATCGATTCGGAGGTGATTGCCTACTTAGTTGCCCGGGAACGTGTAAACTGTGGCTCTGTTGAAGAAGCGGTCAAAAGAGCGATGACTCGTATTAAAGGTTCTTATGCACTGGTGGTAATGAGTCCGCGTAAATTGATTGGCGTAAGAGATCCTCTGGGTATTCGGCCTTTGAGTATAGGTAGACTAGGTAACTCTTATGTACTAGCTTCTGAAACCTGTGCTTTGGATTCCATCAGTGCAGAATTTATTCGAGATGTAGAACCCGGTGAAGTTATTGTGATAGACCGAAATGGCCTGCGTTCTATTAAGGACAATTGTTCCGGCAAGTCTCGGATGTGTATATTTGAATTCATCTATTTTGCAAGACCGG
>JASGMB010000126.1 GCA_030156665.1 Clostridiales bacterium | reverse complement strand
CTGAAAATTCCATTATTAACCAAATGGTAGGCTTGTTTAGTATTGCCTTTTTTACGTTTTAGTCAATAGTTCACAGCTAATTGTATTTTTCACGCTATTATCTCATAAAAATCAAATAGGTCTTTAGCCCCATAAAATTTTCTGATATACTAATACTAAACTTTGGTTAAACACCATACTAAAATTTATATCTTTGTGTTAATTCAATACTTTTAAAACATAAAAATTGTCTTGTTTAACTAAGGGGGATCAAAATGAATGTAAATAATTGTAGTGAAGTGTTCGAAGACTTAAAAGATCTAGGATTTGATAACCTAACGGATATTTCAATATATAATGCCGAAGATAAGATAGATAAAAATAAAAAAAATATGAATTCTATGGAAGGAAGAGAAGAAAATTACCTTTTTGATAGAAAATTAAAATGTCCGGTTTGTGAGTCAAATATTACAGTACGCGCAGTAAAATCTTCTAGTATAAGAATCATATCTCGCGATACCGACTTTATGATTTATTATAAAGATCCTAATCCGCTGTTTTATGATGCCTGGGTATGTACCCAGTGTGGTTATTCTGCCATTTCTTCTCAATTTTACAATATTTCTGAAGCACAAAAAAAGGTTGTCCGTGAAAAAGTATGTTCAAAATGGAAACAAAAAAGCTATGGTCACGTGTATACTATTGATACAGCTATTGAAAGATATAAACTTGCATTACTTACATCAGTTGTTAAAAATACAAAAACTAGCGAACGAGCGCTTATGTGTATAAAACTGGCATGGCTTTATAGGTTAAAAAAAGATTCAGAAAATGAAAATAAATTCCTTTCTTTAGCTCTTCAGGGCTTCATAAACGCTTTTGAAAAAGAGCAATTTCCCATATCAGGTATGGATCAAGCCAGTTTGACTTATCTTATCGGAGAACTATATAGAAGATTAGGAGATAATGACCATGCACTATTATGGTTTAGTAAGGTATTTTCTACTAATATGGCTAAAAGTAAAATTAAAGAAATGGCCCGTGAACAAAAATATTTAATTGTAGAACAAATCAAAAAACAAAAACCTTTTCCTGAAAAACCATGTAAAATAGAAAATAACAATAGAAAAAATTTATTTGGTCGATTATTCAGTTGGAGAAAATAGAAACTTACATAAATATTACTAAGTTACCATAATGTTCATTAATAAAGTTTCTTATTCTAGGAAACTATATTAATGGAGGTGATATTAACATGCCTAACACTAATAAAAAGTTAGTTCCTGAAGCTAGAGCAGCACTAGATAGATTCAAAATGGAAGCTGCTAGTGAAGTTGGTGTTAATTTAAAACAAGGCTACAACGGAGATTTAACTGCAAGACAGGCTGGTTCTGTTGGTGGACAAATGGTTAAAAAAATGATCCAACAAGTTGAACAAAGCATGGCAGGAAAATAATTAATGCATAATAATAAAAGTAGTCGTGACCATGGTTACGACTACTTTTATTATTATGCGAAGCATAATATCAAGACAATCTACCTTAGCTTTTTGTGCCGAAAGGCACATCAATTCACCAAAGGCGATTGTCTTATTATTTTTTATAATGCATAGAAAACGCTCATCAAAAATACTTTTTTAGAAGTCCTTTTTACTGCCTACTTTGTGCAGCTTTTAGCACCATCTGTTGATGGCGTTCATCAATACGGTTGGTTCCATGGGTTTTACTTTTATAAAAATGTATATCTATAACCCCTGACATATTATTATTCTTAACACCATCAAGATTTGCACCTGTTCCATAATTTCCACTTCTATTATTTACTATTTTACCGAAGGGTTGATCATCTCTTCCTGCATGAGGCATCGCTGCGATAGACGCAGCCATTTCTCTACCATTTACATTTACAATAATTGCTCTTCTTTCCCAACTCCATTGACCTCCGTATATTTTCTTTAAAATTGCCGTATCATTTGCAGTAAGTGTCTCTACATCTGCATGATTATACCCAGCTACTCTTTTAACTTTAAAACTAATACCTGTGTCTACATCTGTTACAGTTGCTACTGAACCTCTTGGAAAAATATTTTCTGCTTGTGAAAACCATGGAACCAAAAGATTTTGTGAAGCTGTTTTATTTCTAGAAACATCTCCTCTACTTATATTAGAGTTTGTCCCATAAAGGGCTCCCCATGTTTGTGGGCCTACAATACCATCTACCAGTAATCCTTTATCTTTCTGAAATTTTATTACCGATGCTTGGGTTATAGGACCATAATATCCTGTAGCATTCACATGAAAATAGCCTAGTTTTTTTAATTCAAGTTGTAAGTTTCTAACAATTTCACCTCTTGCCCCAACCTTTAGTAGCCCTACACTTTGTTGATACGTTTGAGCATAAGCTATACTAGAATATGTAACATTTCCCATTGAAATCATAAAACTAACTGCACCTATCATTATAGCTTTTCTTATGTTCATACCATCATCCTTCCTTTTTTGCTTTAGTTAAATAAAATATATCTATTAATTCTAAGTATTTATTACATTTTTTAATTTATTTTTCTTTTTGTGCCTATATAAAAGTTGATTTTAGTTTACCATAATTATTATCACAAGTCTAAATCAACATAAGTACATTACTTTAAATTACTAAGCTTTAAATCACCTTTTCTTTAGTTTACCTAATATATTACATAATTATTAAAAATTATTACATAATTATTAAATCCATCACTTTTTAAAACTATGTATTAGTAATATAATAGGCACTTACTCCTTTTATAAGCAGGTAATAAAAATTTAATATTTTAATTTTCTACTCAATAGAAATAGAGTTCTTTTTTTTTATTTCAAACGTATTCTAATAGAGAATCAACATTTAAGGTGGTCTGTCAAATGGTGAATACTGTTTTTATTATTTTTTTTAATATCATTGTTGGTACTATCGCTTTGATATATGGTGTAAACTTACTGAGTAACGGTCTTGAAAAAGCAAATGTAAATATCATTAAACACTTATTAAAAATATTTACCGGCAATGTATGGTCAGCATTTATTATAAGTACAATGATTACAGCATTAATACAAAGCAGCTCAGCTGTCATGGTAATAACTATTGGGTTTATAAATGCCGGATTTATAAAATTACCTCAAGCAGTAGGAATCATTTATGGTGCTAATATTGGCACAACGGTTACAGCACAATTAATGTCTTTAAATTTAACAAAAATAGCTTTTCCTTCTTTAATAATAGGATTTATTTGTACATCTATTTTTAAATCTAAATCATCTAAAAATATAGGTTTGGTGGTCATGGGCTTAGGATTGATGTTTTTAGGTCTTAAAACTTTAAATTCCAGTATCCCATATATAAAAAATAGTAAAGAAATTTATAATTTGATTAGTATATATAACCACAATCCCTATCTGTGTACAATTATAGGAATGATCATAACAATGCTGGTCCATAGTAGCAGCGCTACAGTAGGCTTAACTGTTATACTTTTTAATGCACATCTAATAAATCTTGAAGCAGCTATAGGTTTAATTTTAGGAGATAATATCGGTACTTGCATAACAGCACAGCTAGCTAGCCTAAATGCTAATATTGCTGCTAAACGTGCAGCTTGGGCGCATTCACTATATAATGTTATCGGTGCATTTGTTGCTTTAATTTTTTTTAAACATTATATGGCAATCGTAAAATACGTTACATTCATCTTAGGGCAAGATGAATCAAAACTCATAGCCAACGCTCATACTTTATTTAATATATTTAGTGCAATTCTGTTTTTACCTATTACAAATTACTATGTAAAATTTATCAACTGGATTATTCCAGAATATCCTATTATTTGTAAAAAATCAATTAAAAGGTCCAAATATTTTAGATAAAAAGACAGGGGACACACCTTTGCTTCGTTAAGGAATGTCCGCAATAAATTAGATTGCTTCTTAATACTTTTACATAAATTCATAAAGCACCTATAGAATGCTATAGATGCTTTTTAGTTTAAAATATTTTTAAAATATTTTTCTACTGTCTTTCCATTCTTGGACAAGTCTTAATGCTTCACCAAATCTTTGGAAGTGCACTACTTCTCTTTCTCTCAAGAACCTTAATGTATCTTTTACACATGGGTCATCTGATAGATTAATTAAGTTTTCATAAGTTGCTCTTGCCTTTTGTTCCGCTGCCATATCATCATGTAAATCAGCAATTGGGTCTCCTTTTGCCTGAATATATGTAGCTGTCCACGGGTTCCCAGCTGCACTTACGTAGAATAATGCTTTATCGTGATTTGCATAATAGTCGGCTAATCCTGCCTTTTTCAATTGCTCAACCGAAGCACCTTCCATTAATTTATAAACTAATGTTGCTACAATTTCTAAATGTGCCAGTTCTTCTGTCCCAATATCGGTTAATAATCCTTTAGCCTGGTCAATAGGCATGGTGTATCTTTGCGTTAAATATCTAAGTGATGCTGCCAATTCTCCGTCTGGTCCACCATATTGCTCTATAATCAATTTTGCCATTCTAGGATCCGGATAACTAACATTTGCTGGATATTCAAGAGTTTTTTCGTATATCCACATACTTTATTCCTCCTTAATATTTGATTTCCCATGGCCACGGACCATTAATATATGTCCACGGATATACACTTGGGTCTTCATGTGTTAACGCTCCATATTTCTGTATATATTGCTTTCTTAGCATTTCTAATCTACAAGCACATTTATTATGGTCTGCCAATGCCCTCGGGTCTTTGGGATGTGTATCAAGATAAAGAGCTGTTTCTACTGCACAAAAATGAGCTCTCATCAGCTCTTTCAGAAGTTCCACTTGATCATAGTTCATTTCCATATCTAAACCTCCTTTATATGAGTGCTATCTTTTTCTACATACGGCTGATAAAGTTCCGGATACAAAGTACCTTTATCTAACGCTTCTTTTAAGTCATATGACATCTGGTATACTTGATAAGGTACATACGCTCTTGCCAACATCGGACAAATAGGCATAACAGGAACCGGCGGCATATATAGTCCCATAGGTGGATAACTATAATTAGTATAAGGTTTTTTCATATTTATAACCATTCCTTTCGCTTTGCTCAAGGCACAAAACGGCATGAAACCATTGCCTTTGAGCTTATTTTGTCTTATAACTATATTGTT
>JASGMB010000125.1 GCA_030156665.1 Clostridiales bacterium | reverse complement strand
AAGTATATCTGCAAGATATACTTTCTGGCTTCAAGAAAATCTACCTAAATCATATTCGAACGAAGTGAGATAAATTCGTCGAAGACGATTTTTTTATTGTCAGTATGCAATCTACCAATAAAAGGGGTGATCAATATAAAAAATATGTGAAAAAAGTAACACGATTTTTATAAAAATATAAAAAAAGTTTCATAAATAAGCAGGAATTTTTGAAAAAAGAGCGAATATATTAAATATATGAAACTAATTTCATGAATTTATTTATCGGGAGAAATTGATTTCATATGTTTAATATAGTAGTTTTCTTCCCCCTCAGTATACGCATTCAAAGTACAATAGTATCCATCACGCGAAAACATATCTACTAAGGCACAATGAATTATTCCATTGCGCTTATTTTGGCGAAATTGTATAAAATAATCACTATGTTAAAAATTTATTTTATGATATTGCACAAAAAAGTATAGACAAATAATAAAACATCGTATATAATAAGGTTATGAAATTTGTTTCATTAAAATTAATATTAATAAGGAAAAAGTTACACATGCTGAGAATGCGTTTATAACGATTGTGGCAGAAAATCTGGCCCCTGGGCAGATGAATGCCGCATAAAGTTTCAAGAGAATCTACCTTGAACAATACCTCATCCGAGATTCTTTTATATTCGTCTGGGGGAAGAAAAATATGAATGAACTCGCCGATAGTCTAAAAGTAACAAAAGAAGATACTGAATATCTATGCAGAATAAGAAATCATTATGAGCAACTAAGCGATTCGGAGAAAAGAGTAGCCGACTATATATTGAATAACAAAGCTACTGTTGTGGATATAGCAATAAAAAAGCTTGCGCAGATAACGGGAACCAGTGCAGCAACCATTATCAGGTTTTGTCAGGCGTTAGGTTTTAAAGGATATACTGAACTTAAATTTTATATTGAAAGAGAATTACTTTCGCCGGTTGGAGAAGCGGAAGAAATCAATGAAAATGATTCTATCAAAGTGCTCAAGCAAAAGATATTCAATTTTAACAAAAAGGTTATAGATGATACCCTCATGATTCTAGATGATATAGAAGTCGAAAAAGCAATTAATGCGATTTCTAAAGCTCAAAAAATAGGGTTATACGGTGAAGGCGGGTCGGGTTCCATTGCCATGAGTGCCTTAAATTTACTGCTTCAGATTGGCTTGCCATGTAATACGTTTATTGATCCGTTTTTACAGGTGATGTCAGCATCGCAGCTGCGAAAAGGCGATGTGGCAATTGGAATAGCACATAGTGGAAGAACGATAAACACCATCGACGCGATGAGGGTAGCCAAACAAAAAGGCGCAACCACTATATGTATTACCGGATATACCAATTCACCTATCACTGAATACTCTGACATTATTCTATATACCAGTTCAAACACAACAAATTTCTTAAGTGACTTACCAGCGGCTCGTATCAGCGAGCTTTGCGTAATCAGTATACTTCAATTAGGTGTTGTTACCAGGAACTATGAAAAATTTGCTGGCAGTATTAAAAAATCAAAAGAGATATTTGAGATTAAGAGAACAAAATAAAAAGGTGGTGTATTCATTGTGAGATCTTATACATTAGAAGATGTAAAATATCTCAAACAAAAGGCAAACGATATCAGAAAAGACATCATCAAAATGACTCATAAAGCAAAAGCCGGTCATCCGGGTGGTTCGCTTTCAGCAGCAGATATCGTCAGTGCTTTATACTTTCACGTCATGAAAATTGATCCGAAAAACCCCGGTTGGAAGGAAAGAGATAGATTTGTTTTATCCAAAGGGCATGCATGTCCAGTATGGTATGCTGCATTAGCTGAAAAAGGCTATTTTGATATGGATCATTTAAACACTTTAAGAAAATTCCATTCAATTCTTCAAGGACATCCCGATATGAAAAAGACACCGGGCGTGGACATGACATCTGGTTCCCTGGGAAATGGATTGTCTATCGGTATCGGTATGGCATTAGCCGCTAAAAGAAATAAGCTTAATTACAACGTATATGTAATGTTAGGTGATGGAGAAATTCAGGAAGGGATGGTATGGGAAGCTGCGATGTCAGCAGCACATTATCATATCGATAATCTTATTGCAATTGTAGACTATAATGGTCTTCAAGTGGATGGCTGGACAAAAGACGTTATGAGTATTCATCCTGTAGTAGAAAAGTGGGAAGCTTTTGGTTGGAGCGTCATAGAAATTGACGGGCACAATATGATAGAAATTCTGGATGCATTCCAAAAAGCACATAAAATAAAAGGACCGGTGGCTAAAGGAGCTTACAAAGGAGGCTGAATGTATATGCTAGGACAAATTGCTACTAGAAAAGCTTTCGGGCAGGAACTGGTGGAAATAGGGAAAGAAAGAGACGATTTTGTAGTAATGGATGCGGATATTGCAAAATCCTGTTCCACTGATTTATTTCACAAAGCATTTCCAGAAAGGTCATATAACTTTGGCATTGCAGAGCAAAACTTTATGGCAATTGCAGCGGGTTATGCATCAACAGGAACACAAGTATTTGCAGCTACTTACAGTGTATTTGCCAGTATGAGGGCTTGTGAACAAGTAAGAACATTTGTATGCTATCCTAAGTTAAATGTGCGTATTATTGCAAGCCACGGAGGTTTGCAGGTAGGTCCGGATGGTGCCACGCATCAAGCAATAGAAGATATAGGGATTATGCGGTCCATTCCTAATATGACAGTGATTCAGCCAGCAGATGGTACTGCTGCAAAACTTGCAGCACGGGCAGTAATGAACTATGATGGGCCAGTATATATAAGACTGTTAAGAAATGATTCACCTATTATTTTTGACGAAAGTTATAAGTTTGAGATTGGTAAAGCCGTTGAATTGAGAAACGACGGTACAGATTTAACTATAATAGGAACCGGAGCAATGGTGCTTAAAACATTGCAAGCAGCAGATAAATTAAAAGAAGAGGGAATCAATGTAAAAGTTCTAGAGATTCACACTTTAAAACCAATTGATGAAGATGCAATCATAAAGGCTGCAAAAGAAACAGGTGCAATCGTAACGGTAGAAGACCACAATATTTTTGGTGGATTGGGCAGTGCAGTTTCTGAAGTGTTAAGTGAAAACTATCCTACCATTCTAAAAAGAGTAGCAATCCCTGATGTATTTGGTGAGTCAGGAGATTCTGAAACATTATACGATCATTACGGAATGAATGTAAAAGATATTATCAATGCAGCGAAAGAAGTACTTGCAAAAAAGAGAAAATAGGGGGACTTTAAAATGAGTTTTGAAGGAAAAGTAGCAATCGTAACCGGAGCAGGTTCGAAAAGAGGTATAGGAAAAGCAATTGCACTTTGTTTGGCACAAAAGGGTGCAGATATCGTAGTAGCAGACATGAATTTGGAAGGTGCAAAAGAAGTTGCCAAAGAGATAGAGGGACTTGGCAGAAAAGCTATTGCTGTAGAAGTAAATGTAACAAAAGAAAGCGATGTACAGCAGATGGTAGAGACAACTTTAAAAGAATTTGGAAAAGTAGATATTTTAGTTAACAATGCCGGTATAACCCAGCCGGTAAAAACAATAGATACCACCGAAGCCGATTGGGACAGGATAATAGCTGTTAATTTAAAAGGTACATTTCTTTGTTCCAAGGCTGTGTTAAAACCAATGATGGAACAGAAGTATGGTAGAATTGTTAACATTAGTTCTGTTTCAGGAAAAAGGGGAGGAGGTGTATATGGAGGCTCCCACTACTCTGCTGCTAAAGCCGGTATATTAGGTTTTGCAAAAGCACTTGCCAGGGAAGTGGTAGAGTATGGAATCACAGTAAACAGTGTCGCTCCTGGGTTAGTGGATACTGACATCAGGGCTGGTCTTCCTATGGAAAAAGAAAGAGCGATATGGGAAACCATTCCTATGAAGCGGCCCGGCTCAGCAATGGAAATAGCAGAAACAGTTGCTTTCCTTGCATCCGATGCTGCATCGTATATCACTGGAGAAGACATTGATGTAAACGGTGGATCTCATATGGATTAATCTAAAGATGAAAAATTATAAGGAGGCATTAACGATGAAAAAAGGTTTAGTAGTAATTTCAATCCTGATGGTATTTGTGATGTTATTTACTGTAGGATGTACCAAATTAGGAAATCAACCGGCAGACAATAAGACAAACACAGAGCCGGCAAAAACCGATTCTTCAAACACAGAACCGGCAAAAACCGATTCTGCTAAAGAAGATGATTCAAAAGAAAAGAAAGCTGAAATTGTATTGAAGTTAGGTTATGGTGCGCCAACAACCAACCCACGTCATTTAATGGCTGAAAAATATGCAAAATGGGTTAACGAGCAAACAAACGGAAAAGTACAAATTGATTTATACCCGGCAGAAATGCTTGGTACTGATAGACAGATGGCAGAAGCCATTACAATGGGTACTTTGGATATGAGTATCAATGCTCATGGTGTTATTGCAACTTATGAACCCAAATTAGCAGCTATCGAGCTTCCATTCCTGTTTGATTCTCCTGAGAAAGTAGGCAAATTATTAGATGGCCCTATTGGTGAAGAATTAGCGAAAGACCTTCCAAAGAAAGGTATGAGAATTTTAGCATACTGGGAAAACGGACTAAGACATATTACAAACAGTAAAAGACCAATTGAAAAACCGGAAGACTTAAAAGGTTTGAAAATCAGAACTCCAGAAAATAAAATGACATTAGCCATCTTTAAATCATTAGGTGCAAGCCCCGCTCCTCTAGCATTCCCAGAATTATATCTTGCTTTATCCCAAGGGGTATTTGACGGACAAGAAAACCCGGTAACCAATATTCATGCTGCGAAATTCTATGAAGTTCAAAAATATATTTCCATTACCAACCATAAATATGAAAGCTGTCCGCTTGTAATAAGTGAAAAAGTTTGGGGTAAGCTTCCACAAGATGTTCAGAAAGTGTTAAAAGAAGGCGCAGTTAAATTCGCACAGGAACACAGAAAATTAATTCAGGAAAATGAAACGAAATTGCTAGCTGACCTTGAAGCGAAAGGAATGAAAGTTAGCAGACCGGACTTAAAACCTTTCCAAGAAGCTACAAAAGGTGTATATACTGAATGGGAATCCGTATTGGGTAAAGATTTAATTGAAAAAATTCGGGAAGCAGTAAAATAATTTGTTGAGTGGTATAGAGTAAAGTGAGTCAATAATGCTGTGTTTTAAAATCTAATAGCAATGTCTAGGATTATCTTCTATCCTAGACATTGCTATTAAAGAAATAAATGTTTTTTAACACATAGGAAATTATATCGATAACCAATATTTAAATTTAAAATAAATTAATATAGTTATCGATGAAATTAACCAACTTTAAATCATAATACTTAGCTTAAAGTTGGTTAATTATAAACCTTTGTATGCTATGAATAAATTTATTTATAATTTCCGTTATGTGTTTCAAAAAAGTCAACCTTGAGAATCTTTTACAAAATAGATATAAAAGTTTGTGGAAGGGAAGGAGGTAAAATATGTTTGCCTTTATCAGTAGATTAAGTAATATTGCAAATGCAATTGCTGAAAAAATTGCCCTAATACTTGTTACCGTATTGACCATATTAACAATGACAGGGGTAATATACAGATATGTATTAAAAAGTCCTCTCGTATGGTTGTATGAAACCACTATTGTTGTTTTTGCATGGATGGTATTCATAGGGGCTAGCATTGCATTTAAAAGACGTGAACATATCAAGCTGGAATTTTTAGTAAGCTCTGTTCCGGAAAAAGTGAGCAGAGTACTTAAAATTATAATAGAATTCATTACCATTATGTTTTTATTCTTTGTTATAAAAGAAGGCTTTCAAATTGTAAAAGATACCTGGGCACAGACATACAATACAATCAATCTTTCTATTGCATGGTTCTATGCATCCTTTCCAGTCAGTGCAATATTTATGGAAATTCACCTTATAGAAGCGGTTGTTGAATTAATGTCTAATAAGAAATAGTTGGACTCATCGTTAAGTAATCAATGTGAGGAGTGAGGAAATGGGATCCATATTAATGATTGCATTTGCCATTATGATGGTACTTGGTGTTCCAATTGCCGTTTCTTTAGCTTTTGGAACAATATCTGCTATGATGCTTGCAGATAAATATTCGGTAGTAGCTGCCGTACATCGTATGATTTCCGGAGTTGATTCATATATTTTACTTGCAATACCATTTTTTATTCTTGCCGGTCAATTAATGAATACGGGTGGCATTACTAAAAAAATTTTTAGATTTGCAATTGCTTTGGTGGGCCATATACCGGGAGGACTTGGTCATGCGAATATTGTAGCAAGTATTATATTTTCCGGTATGTCCGGGTCTGCTGTTGCAGATGCCGGTGGATTGGGGCAGGTAGAGATGCAGGCAATGACCGAAGAAGGTTATGACCCGGAATTTAGCGCCGCAGTAACCACAGCCTCAGCAACCATTGGTCCGATTATACCGCCCAGTATCCCTATGGTTGTATATGGAGCCGCAGCAGAGGTTTCAATCGGTGCGCTGTTCCTAGGCGGTTTTGTACCTGGACTTTTATTGGGGCTTGCATGTATGATCCTGGTTTACTTTATATCAGTTAAAAGAGGATATCCGAGAAACAACGGTTTTTACTTAAGAGAGGTATGGGCAACGTTTAAGGAATCTTTTCTTGCACTTTTAACCCCTGTTATCATTATAGGGGGTATTTTAGCAGGCATATTTACGCCGACTGAAGCAGCGGTTGTGGCAGCCGTCTACTCGTTTATTTTAGGATTTATCGTTTATAGGGAAATAAGCGTACAAGACCTGGTAAAGATGCTTCTGGATACCGTTGTAACCTCAGCAACTGTAGTATTCATCATTGGAGCAGCTGCAGCTTTCTCATGGGTAATCGCTATGGAAGGTATTCCGCAGGCAGTGGCAAGCTATTTACTTTCCATCACATCAAATCCATATGTCATTGTGTTAATGTTAAATATTACCTTTTTAATTTTAGGTATGTTTATGGAAAGTTTGTCCATACTGCTGATTACAGTGCCATTCTTGATGCCGTTAATTACAGCGGTGGGAATAGATCCGGTACATTTAGGGGTTATTATCGTACTCAATCTGATGATCGGATTATCTACTCCGCCTGTAGGCATGTCACTGTTTGTATGTAGTAAGATTGCAAATGTTAAACTCGAAAAATTATATCGGGAAATATTACCTTTCCTTGTACCACTAATCGCCGTTCTCTTAATCATCTCCTATTTCCCGGATACAGTGCTGATGTTGCCAAGATTATTTTTAGGACAATAAAAAATACCTCGGGCTTTATGCCCGAGGTTTAAAGTTGAAGATTCTTTTATATACAAGAAGAAATAAAACTCCTAAGCAGGTTTGGGAGGTTTATTTCTTTTTTTATAGTCTAAGAAAGTATATCTGCAAGATATACTTTCTGGCTTCAAGAAAATCTACCTAAATCATATTCGAACGAAGTGAGATAAATTCGT
>JASGMB010000124.1 GCA_030156665.1 Clostridiales bacterium | reverse complement strand
GACGAATTTATCTCACTTCGTTCGAATATGATTTAGGTAGATTTTCTTGAAGCCAGAAAGTATATCTTGCAGATATACTTTCTTAGACTATAAAAAAAGGCTTCTTAAAGAAGCCTTTTTTATTTAGATACAGTTATTTTATAAAAGGAAACAGTAGCTTTTGATTTTCAGGTAAATACATATTTTCTCTACTTATCACCTTTGAATCTATAAGATAGCGCCTCGGAATTTTTTCTCCTCTCAGCGCTTCAACAGCATATTTAACCCCCAGATAGCCCACGCTGAATGGCATCTCAATGATAGTCGCCTGGATGATTCCTTTTTCTAAATAATTAATCTCCTGCAGCGTACTACCAAAAGCAATGACCTTCACCTTTCCCTCCAGATTCATTTCATCAATTGCCTGTGCCACTCCCTCAGATGATATCTCATTTAAAGCAACAATGGCATCTATTTCCCCATTCTCAGCAATAATTTTTTTAGTAAGGTTGTAGGCCAGTGTAGTATCCGAAAGGCTATACTCCTTTGCTAATACCTTCATTTTAGGATATTGGGAAATAACACTAAGTAGGCCTTCTTCCCTTTCTTTGGCATTTTTAGTCCCTTTTACAAAACTCATAATAGCTATCCGTGAGTCTGTACCTACAATATCAATAAGTATATTTCCAGCTTTTTTGCCTGCATCAAGATTATCAGTACCGATATAGCTGTGTATCTTCTCTGTATCCACTTCTGAATCAATGATAATCACCGGGATACCTTCGCTATATGCTTTTTCAGTTACTTCTGCAAGTTCTTTATAGTCACTTGCTGCCAGTATTAACGCATCCACTTTTTTTTCAAGTACTTGATTTACTAATTTTATTTGTTCATCTACATCTTGTTCATCGTCAGGAGCAGCATAATCGATATAAACATTAAATTCCCTGGCAGCAGTATCTGCTCCCAACTTGACAGTCCCCCAATGATATCCGTAATTCATTTTTACAATAAGCGCAATGTTCTTCTTCCTGGTATTATTCAAGTCCACGTTCTTTGCACAAGCATTGAAAAAGCTCATATATACCAGTAAAAGACAAAAACTAAACAGTTTTATTTCTTTTTTCATTTTTAATGTCCTCCGGATTCTCATCTTTTACAATAGGTAGCCATATCTTTACGTTTGTCCCTTCTTCCAGCTCACTTTCTATCTGGAGCCCGTATTCTTTACCGTAATAAAGTTGTATCCTTTCATGTACATTCTTTACACCAACCCCCGAACTTCCCTGGCTATTATATTCACGGACAAGTAAATTATTCAATGTTTCAGTCGTCATTCCCAATCCATTATCACTTACTTCATATAATAGTTTTTCATCCACAATTTTTGCAGAAATTCTAATCAACCCCTCATCTACCATATATTCGATACCATGGTAAATAGCATTTTCAATAATGGGCTGTAAAATAAGTTTCAACGTTTTGCAATGAAGAACATCTTCCTGGACTTCTATCTCAAATTTAAACTTGTTTTTATACCTTATCTTCTGTATGATTAAATAGTTTCTTGCGTGCTCAATCTCTTCCCGTACAGTAATGACATTCCTCCCCTTGCTGATACTTATCCTAAACAACCTCGCCAAAGCGGTTACCATGGTGATAACATCCTGGAATTTACCGCTTTCTGCCATCCACACAATTGAGTCCAATGTATTATATAGAAAATGGGGATTGATTTGCGCCTGGAGTGCATTCAGTTCACTTATTCTTTTAGCTTCCTGTTCAAGCACTATCTGGTCCATCAGATTCCTAATTCTGGTAACCATCAAGTTAAATGTCCTGGACAGCTGTGCTACCTCTGCTTCTCCCTTAATATCAATATTGATGTCAAACCGGCCTTGTTCCACCATCTTCATGGATCTTTCTAACCGTTTTATAGGCTGGGAAATTTTAGCGGATATTAATGCAGAAATCAAAATGACAAATAGAACACCAAAAACCAAAATCCAACGAGCATAACTACCTATGTCTTCTTTAATTGCCGTTATCTCATCTACATAGGCAATACCTACAATCCTCCATCGGCTGTGATTCACCGTTTCTATGGTAATCAGCCGTCTTTCCCCGTTGTAGTTGTCAAAATATCTGCCAAAGACATGGTCTAAGACGTCATCTATATTTTCACGTTTTAAACCTACATTGATTAACTGCTGTTGAGGGTGGTAAACAATATTACCTTTTGAATCTATAATGTAGATATATCCTTTCTTTCCAAGCTTTACCTTTTTACAAAGTTGGTCGATAGCACTGAAATTCATATCTAACAGCAGCACGCCCTGAACCTTTTTTTCCCCTCTGTTAAAAGTAATTTCTCTGCTCAGTGATACCACCCAGCTATGTTGACCTTCGAAAATATTTTGTACGTGGGGCGACGAAAAAAAAAGGGCAGAAGGTTCTTCTAAGGGCGCCTTAAACCAATCCTGCTCAGTTATATTGACATTATCCTTAATCTTGTATGAAGGCACACCGGCTACCAACTCACCCTCATTGGAAAACACAGCAAGCGTAATAATATCCTTTCTCGAATTCAAGATAACATTCATTTGCTCGGTCAACTTTTTGTTGGATATATCTTCGTTATAATATATAATGCCGTTGAGATAATTGGATATTTCCATCATACCTCTTAGATAATAATCCAGATTAGTATTTACCTGGTCGATGATTTGCCGGGTATGAATGGTTGCATTTTGTTCTGCCAAATTGGAAACTTTATTGTAGAGGGTGATTCCGACAAAGAGCATAGCCAAAATTGTCACAAGCATAAAAGACGCAGTGATAACAAACTGGATGCTTTTCATTCTCGAGGAATTCACCAGCATGGTAAAGGAAGTTTTTATATACTTAATGATTTTATTTTTCAAATGCTCATCTCCTTTACACTGGTTTAAACGCTTTCCTGTACTCGGAGGGGGAAATACCAAAAATTTTTTTAAAGCAGTAGCTGAAATAATTAGGTTCTGAATAACCAACCTTCTGTGCAATTTCAAAGGTTTTAAGATCGGTTGATCTTAATAATTCTTTTGCCGCTTCCATCCGCACATGTGTTAGGTAATTGACAAAAGTGAGCTTTGTTTCTTTTTTAAATATAGTACTAAAGTAAGTCGGACTGATATACAGCAATTTGCAAATCTTATCTATCGTAATATCATTCTCATGATAATGATGATTGAGGTATTCGGTTGCTCTTTTGACCAGTAGCTTGCACGTATCCTTCCGCTCCTTGGAAATAAAACTCTTTATCTTGGTACACATTCCGATCAGCCAGCCCTTAACCTCTTTTAAATCTTTAAACTTATACATCTCTACAAACAGATTATAATTAACGCCAAAAAGATTATCCATATCAACATTTAAGTCCTTAGCAATCTTCAGAATGGTTGTTAAGATCTCCAGCAAATATATCTGATAATCTTGAAACGAAGTTTTTTCATCCATAATCTCCTTAAACAAGGCTTCGACTGTTTCTATAATTTCTTCAGTGGTACCCACTTTTATACAGCTCATGAGCGAACGTTCCTTAAGCTCGTCAAATACTACCCTTTTGCTGCATTGAGGCTCCACGTCCTCAATACAAATAACCCTGTTATTTCCGAGAATCAGTCTATAATCCAGTGCAGTAATAGCGTTTTCATAGGAATAACTAATATTGACAATATCTTTGCAGAAGGTACCTACCCCAATTGTTACAGTAAAATGATGATATTTTTCCATACACTGACGAATTTCCTCAAGAATGAAAAGAGCCTTTCCCATGAGTGCATCTCTATTATCATTTTCAGAGGTAAATATAATAACAATATAATCATTGTGCAGAAAAACAATCCCCGAACCATATTTGTTTACAATTTCTTCAGATATATTCAGAACAGCAAATTTAGTAATTTCTTTACCTTCAGATATGCCAAAAGTAGTAGTTTCTTTGAAATGTTTTCCATCCCTATCATCACTGTTGATAGTGGTAGCTGTATCTAAGTCGGCGCTAAGTGCAGTTACAACAAATCCTTTACCGTGTAGGTTTAAGCCATAGTTATGAGATTTTTCCAAAATCTCATCCTTATTTATCCTGCTTGTAATAAGTGAACCAAGAAATTTTTCTTTCAATAAAGGTAAGCTTTTTTTGTAATGCTCCTTTAAAGTTTCTATATTCTTTTTCTGTGCAATTTCTTCATCTATTTTTGCTTTGACTCTTACAAGCATATCTATCATCTCTTTTGATGAGATAGGCTTCAATATATATTCTACTATGTCCAGATTGATTGCTTTCTGAGCATATTCGAATTCATCAAAACCAGTTAAAATGATAATCTTTGTAGTGGGAAACTTTTCTCTAAGTTTTTTAGATAACGTAAGGCCATCCATAAATGGCATTTTAATGTCGGTTACTACAACGTCAGGCACAACCTTTTCCGCAATTTCCAGCGCCTCTATGCCATTCTCAGCTTCACCTATAATTTCAAAACCATACTGACCCCAATCAATCTTCTTCACAATGCCTTTTCTTACTTCCTCTTCATCATCAACAAGAATCAGTTTGTACATCACATTCACCTACTATTTAAATTGTTATTGATTATATCAAAATCTTCAATTTTATTTTTCAACGCAAGCTTTAAAATTATTTATGCAATAAATTTTTAATAAAACTTTATACAGTAAAAAAACATTTAAAAGTAGACAAGTTTTCTGTCACAAATTTGTAACAATGTAATCGACGAATTTATCTCACTTCGTTCGAATATGATTTAGGTAGATTTTCTTGAAGCCAGAAAGTATATCTTGCAGATATACTTTCTTAGGCTATAAAAAACCCAGTCGTTTAATTACTTAATACGACTGGGTTTTATCTGGTACGCCCTGAGGGATTCGAACCCCCGACCTTTTGATTCGTAGTCAAACACTCTATCCAGCTGAGCTAAGGGCGCACATCAACAAGTAATATAGTAACATATTATGCCGAAAAAAGCAAATGTTTTTTTATCCCGATTTTTTCCATAATATTTAATTTTTTATCTTCCTTGTCTTCACTTATATATCATTATTTTTTATGCTATAATAATAATATATATAAAAAGTACCTAAATTTTCCGGAGGGTTTAGTATGGCTACATATAAATTTTCAAATAATAACCAAATACAGTCTATTCCCGTAGCAAACGTTTTTATTGATAAATATATGCCTGCAGCCAATGCTACCTTCGTAAAAGTATACCTTTATGGGCTTCGACAATGTTTTAGTAATCAAAATCAGATAGAAAATGTACATATTGCTTCAGCACTTAATATTTTGGAGTCCGATGTGGTAAATGCGTGGAAATACTGGGAGTCAGTAGGAGTAGTAAAATTACATTACACAGCAACAGGAAAATCTTCTGATTTTGATGTGGAGTTTATAGATTTATCTACTACTCCTTCAACGCCGTCCAGTACAACTTCTCGTGTTATTTTAGATACACGGCCCAATTATACACCCGAGGAAATTTCTATATATATTGAACAGGACGAAAGTATTCACTATATGTATACAGTTGCACAACAAAAGCTAGGTAAGATTCTAAGCTCTGCCGATATTCAAACTTTATACAGCTTTTATGATTGGCTTCGTCTTCCGGTAGAGGTTATTATTATGCTGCTGGAATACTGTGTATCCATTAATAAAAGAAACATGAGATATATTGAAAAAGTAGCGATAAGTTGGGCTGATAAAGGTATTAACAGTATTGAGAAAGCTGAAAAATACCTAATGGCAATGGAACAAAAAAATTCAATATTGTATGAAGTAAAAAAATGTTTAGGCATTATTGACCGTGCTTTAACGGATATTGAAGAAAGGTATATTGATGAATGGATAAATAAAATGAACTTCAGCATAGATTTAATTAAGAAAGCTTATGAACTGACCATATTGAATACCGGAAAGCTTGCCTTTCCGTATCTCAATTCCATACTTACTGCTTGGCATCAACGTGGAATCAAAACCATTAAAGCCGCCGAAGCAGATATAGAGCAGTATAAACAAAATAATAAGGGAAAATACAGCAAAACCGCTACTGCAACTAATACTAAAAAGAATAAATTTGTTAACTTCACTCAGAATAAATATAATTTTGAAGAAATTGAACGTATTGCTCTTCAAAAAAGGTTGAACAATATGAAAGAAAGTGGGTCCCAGTAATGGCTTATAATAAAGAAATCTATACTAAAATTATGAGAGAATATGAAACTTTACAAATGGAACAACAAAAAGAGCTAGAGCGACGAAAAACGGAAATCTATCGTAAAATACCCCGTATTGAAGAAATAGACAGAGAATTATATGCTACAGGACTAAATTTAACGCGTCAGATTCTTATGAAAACGTCTAATCCTGAAGAGATTGTAGAGCAAATGCGTCAAAAAAATATTGACCTTAATATGGAAAAAGGTGAGCTGCTAAGCCTTCATGGATATCCTGTTGACTATCTGACCATTAAGTATAAATGTAAAAAATGCAAAGATACTGGGTATGTCAATAATACTATGTGCAAATGCTTTGAACAAAAGCTTATTGAAGCTGCATACGCCCAATCTAACCTTGCTGCTATACTGGATACTCAAAATTTTGACAGTTTTGACTTTTCCTATTATTCCGATACTGTAGATCCAAATGAGAATATTTCTCCAAGAAAAAATATGGAAAGCATATTTCAAACATGCTTTAATTTTGTAAAAAATTTTGATCATTCTGATGAAAATTTACTGCTGTATGGTGCTCCGGGATTAGGCAAAACTTTTCTTTCAAGCTGTATTGCAAAAGATTTGTTAGATAAAGGTAAAAGTGTTTTCTATCAAACTGCTTTTAAAATATTCGGACTGCTTGAAGATTATAAATTTAATCGTTCAGAAGAGTTAACTACGCAGCAGCAGATTAATAAGTTGTTTGACGTGGACTTGCTTATTATTGACGATTTGGGCACTGAATTTGTTAATACATATACCAGTTCTGCATTTTTCAATATCCTTAACTCACGTTTAATGGACAAACGAAAGACCATTATCAGTACTAATCTCAATATGGAAGACTTGGTCAATCTGTACTCTAATAGAGTTGTTTCTAGATTGTTAGGTCACTATACACCTCTCAAATTTTTTGGAGAGGATATACGAAAACAAAAGATATGTAGGTAAGTTTGTTCACAGTTCACGGTTCGCAAATTGAAATCTTTTGATTACTATAATGAGCGAAGTTTAAAATTCAATATTTCCTTAATACAAACTTCGCAAATTTCATCGATAACTACATTCATTTATTTTAAATTTAGATATTGGTTATCGATATAATCTGTTTTAACTATGAACTGTGAACAATATACTTTTATTTGATTTACTGTTTAAGTCATCAAACTTAAAGATATTTTGTAAGTGTTACTTCACAGAATCTTGTGAAGTATTTTCGCAATCATGTGCACTCGATTAAACGGCGTCACTAAATAAAACCCATCTACATGCTGTTTTATTTTGTTGGCTATTTCTACAGCTATTTCTATTCCTACCTCTTCTGCTTCGTCCCGCTGCATATCTTCTTTAAACCTATTGATATAATCATCAGGTATTTTAATCCCGGGAATCTCATTATTTAGAAATTGAGCATTCCGATAACTCACAATAGGCATAATACCACCCAATATCTTTTCTCCATTTAATCGTTTAATTTTAGGTAAATATGCTATAACTTTCTTTTCGTAGATCGGTTGTGTAAGAAAGAAACTTGCTCCTGCCTCAACTTTTTTATACATTCTTGCAACTTCGACATCTTTGTTATAAACATTTAGGTTTAAGGCTCCCCCTATGTTATAAGGCTCTTCTTCAAACTGCTCTTTGTTCATTTCACTTATGAGTTTCATCAATTTTAAGGAATTTAAATTGAACACGCTCTTTATTTCATTTTTTTCCGCACCCGCAATGGGGTCACCGGTTACTACCAAAACATTTCTGATACCTTCCATATAGGCTGCCAACATATCCGATTTTAATGCAATGATATTTCTATCTCTGCAGCAAATATGGGGAATTGTATCAATTCCTACTTCCCGTTTAATTTTAGAGGCAACAAACATAGGATTTACCCTGACCCTTGCCAATGGTGAATCCGCAATAGTAATAATATCCACACCGTTTTCTTTTAAAATACTTGCTCCTTCCAACATTTTATCTATATTTGCACCAAAAGGTGGATCCAATTCTACTGCAATTGTAAACTCATTTTTTTTCAGTTTTGCAGAAAAGCTGAGTTTCTCAGAAGTTTTCTTTTTAACAGCTTTGTTTTCAATAGCATATTTTTCAACTGCTTGTTTTAATTTTTCTCGGTGTTTTATTTTTATGTTTCCATCTTTTTTTTCTTCCTGCTTTTCTAACTTCTCTCGTATCTTGCTGATATGGACAGGGGTAGTTCCACAGCACCCACCTATTATTTTCGCGCCGAGTCTTTGAATATCCATTAATTTATCTGCAAAATATTCTTCATTCGGTGTATATACAGTTCTTTCATTGATAATTTCCGGAAATCCTGCATTAGGTAAAATAGATACAATATCATTAGAAAAATCTATTTCTTTGATACCATTATATAAATGGGTTGGACCTGTCCCGCAATTAAAGCCATAAGCGTCAATCGTCGGTATTTTCTTAACTTCTTTAACAATTCTAGCTGCACTTATGCCTTTTCGAGTATATCCATCGCCCATAATGACAAACTGGGTAATAATAAATGCATCTTTATTTTTCTTTTTAATATATGCTGTTATTTGTTCTAAATAATCAATACTGCTAAAAGTTTCAAAGACAAATATTTTAGCTCCTGCTTCTAGAAATGTATCAACGATAAATTTATACTCTTCTATAATATTTATTTTATCTATTTCGTTATTGTCAACTATTTCAGGTATAGGACCTATATCAGCAGCTATAAAAACTTCTCTATCTTCTATCGCCTGTACTGCGATTTGGTAACCTTTTATAATAACTTCTTTAAGTGCTTCTCTGGATATTTTCAATGTTTTTGTATTGGCTGAAAAGGTGTTTGTCCTTATCAGCTTTGCACCGGATGCAATGTATTCTCTGTGAATATTTCTTATAACATCTGGTGCAGTTTTATTTGCCATCTCGGAAAATATAATATCATTTCCTGTAACCTGAGCATAATAAGTTCCCATTGCACCATCAGTTATTAAGATATTTTTTTTTAGATATTCTTTTATCATTGGTATTCACTCCATTTTTATATACTTTCTACTCCAGCACAATTTGATACATTTAAACTTTAACTTTTATATTTGTATATGAAAAAACCTCAGGTTTCAAAACCTGAGGTTTTGGCGGAGAAGGAGGGATTCGAACCCTCGCGCCGCTTTCACGACCTATACCCTTAGCAGGGGCACCTCTTCGACCAACTTGAGTACTTCTCCATATATGGCGGAGAGGGTGAGATTCGAACTCACGGCTCTTTCGAGTCACTGGTTTTCAAGACCAGCTCCTTAAACCACTCGGACACCTCTCCATCTGTGCGACATATATTAATATAACAGAAATCACTATGCATGTCAACACTTTTATTATGGGAATTTTTAGTTTTAAATGATTTATCAGCTTAAATTTATATGAAGATTAAGACTAAGATTAAACTGTATAAACTAATTCCAAATCTAATCTTAGTCTTTTTACTATTCACTACTTATTATTTTTAATGATTAATTTTTCATTGTGTCTTTTTGATTAATGTTTTGCCGCCCATATATTCTCTAAGAACTTCTGGTATTGTAACAGAACCGTCACTATTTTGGTAATTTTCAAGAATACATGCTACTGTTCTACCAACTGCTACACCAGAACCATTTAATGTGTGAACAAATTGCGCTTTTTCTTTAGGACTTTTCTTATATTTTATATTTGCTCTCCTCGCTTGAAAATCTTCAAAATT
>JASGMB010000123.1 GCA_030156665.1 Clostridiales bacterium | reverse complement strand
TATGAATGAAATAGACAAATATACTGATATACCTAAAGCAATTGGATTTGGAATATCTTCGCCGGAGCATATTAGAGAGCTAAAACATTTTTGTGACGGGCTAATTGTGGGTAGTGCGATTGTGAAGATTGTTGAAAAGTATAAAGATTCCGATGAATTAACAGGTAGAATTGGGAATTTTGTAAAGGAATTAAAAGAAGCTTTATAGTATTATAAAAAAGGCTTCTAAAAAAGCTTTTATAATGAAGCCTTTTTTGAAACACATAACGGAAATTATAAATAAATTTATCCACAAAATACAAAGGTTTATAATTTCCTATGTGTTATAAAATAATAGTTATTTGCAAAGTGTTTTTATCTATTCATAATGAAGTTTTGCACTCTGCAAATAACTATGATTGTTGTATTTCAAGCTGTGAATGATGCGAAAGGGTTTACTATACTTATCTCTTGTGCTTAATTTGAAGCCAGCTTTTTATAAATTTTGTATTTTTCTTTTGCGTCTTGTTCAGCCATTTCAAAGTATTTTTCAGCAATTTCCGGGAAGGTATTCTGTAATGAAGTATAGCGTACTTCACTTAACAAGAAATCTTTAAAGGAACCTGTCGGTTCTCTAGAATCTAATATAAATGGATTTTTACCTTCTGCTTTAAGAAGCGGATTAAATCTATATAGATGCCAGTACCCTGCTTCCACAGCTTTCTTTTCTTGAATAATGCTATATCCCATGCCGGCCTTTAAACCGTGTGCAATACATGGGGCGTACGCGATAATGAGTGATGGGCCCGGATAAGCTTCTGCTTCTTTAATGGCCTTGATGGCCTGATTCATATTTGCACCTAATGCAATTTGAGCAACATAGACATATTCATAAGTCATTGCCATTCTACCCAGGTCTTTCTTTCTAATCTTTTTACCAGAAGCCGCAAATTTTGCCACGGCAGCTGTCGGCGTTGCTTTAGAAGATTGTCCGCCGGTATTTGAATATACTTCAGTGTCAAACACCAATACATTTACATCATCCCCCGAAGCCAGTACATGGTCCAGTCCTCCAAAGCCAATATCATATGCCCAACCGTCTCCACCAAAAATCCATTGCGATTTCTTAATGAGAAATTCTTTTTTATCAAAAATTTCTGCCACTAACTTATTATCCCGATACTTTTCTAAGAGAGGCAGCAATTTAGCGGTAGCAGCTTTGGATTGTTCACCATTGTTTTTATTTGCTATCCATTCAGACAAAGCAGCATTTAAGTCCTTATCAAGCTGTAGTTGCATTAATTCCTGTGATAAATCAACAAGTTTATCTCTAATTTGTTCTACACCAAGATACATACCATAGCCATATTCTGCATTATCTTCAAATAGAGAGTTGGCCCAGGCAGGACCGTGTCCTTTATCATTGGTTGTATACGGTGTAGAAGGTGCGGAGCCGCCCCAAATAGAAGAACAACCGGTAGCATTGGCAATCAACATTCTATCTCCGAAAAGCTGAGTAATTAATTTGGCATAGGCAGTTTCGCCACATCCGGCACAGGCGCCGGAAAATTCAAGTAACGGTTTGACAAATTGACTGCCTTTAAGGGTAAATTTATCAAGCAAATGATCTTTTACTTTAACTTTATGCAACGCATAATCAAAGTTTTCTTTTTGTTTTTCCACCTGCGTTTCAAAAGGTTTCATAATGAGAGCTTTTTCCTTGGCAGGGCAGACTTGAGCACAGACACCACAGCCTGTACAATCTAAGGGACTAATCTGGATACGATAGTACAATCCGCTTAACTCTTTACCTAAAGCTGGTTTGGTATCAAATCCTTCCGGCGCATTTGCAAGCTCTTCTTCATCTAGCAAGAATGGTCTGATAACAGCATGAGGGCAGGCAAGAGAACATTGGTTGCACTGAATGCATTTGTCTATCTGCCATTCGGGTACATTAATGGCGATGCTGCGTTTTTCATAAGCTGCAGTTCCCTGTGGGAGGGTTCCGTCCTCTGCACCTGCAAAAGCACTGACAGGTAATGAATCTCCTGATTGCCTATTAACGGGTTCTAATATTTTTGTAATGAATTCAGGCTTGTCCTCTACTGTACATGCCACTTCCTCATTCGCATTGGCAATATCAAACGGAATATTAACTTTTACTAACGCATTGAGCGCGTAATCCACTGCATCGGTATTCATTTTAACAATTTTTTCGCCTTTGTGTCCATAAGTTTTATAAATAGCTTCTTTGAGATATTTAACCGCATCTTCTACAGGAATAATATTTGTCAGTTTAAAGAAGGCGGTTTGCATAATCATGTTGATTCTATTGCTAAGGCCTAGCTTGGATGCAATGTCAAAAGCATTGATGATATAAAAATGAATACGGTGGTCAGATAAATATTTTTTTATCTTTGCCGGTAGTTTTTCTTGGAGCTGTTCCGGAGACCATGTACAGTTAAGCAGGAAAGTACCTCCGTCTTTCAGACCTTCCAACAAATCAAACTGATTTACGTAAGATTCTTTATGGCAAGCAATAAAATCTGCTTCTTCAACAAGGTAAGTGGATTTTATTGGCTTTTTGCCAAAACGAAGGTGAGAAACCGTTACGCCACCCGACTTTTTAGAGTCGTAAGAAAAATAGGCTTGTACATACATAGAGGTATTATCACCAATAATTTTAATCGCATTCTTATTTGCGCCAACAGTTCCATCTGAACCAAATCCCCAGAATTTGCAGCTGATGGTTCCTTCAGGAGAGGTTTTGATTATTTCACCAATAGGCAAAGAGGTATTGGTTACATCGTCAACAATTCCAACTGTAAAATGGTCTTTAGGATTATCGGACATAAGATTATCAAATACTGCTTTAATGTGGCTTGGCGTAGTATTCTTAGAACTTAAGCCATATCTTCCGCCAATCACAAGCGGGGCATTTTGCCTATTATAAAATAAGCTTCTTACATCTTGATATAACGGTTCTCCAATTGCGCCGGGTTCTTTTGTTCGATCCATGACTGCAATTCTTTTTACTGTTTTCGGTAGAACATTAAAGAAGTATTTTTCTGAAAATGGACGATAAAGATGAACTTTCAATACACCTACCTTTTGACCTTGATTGACTAAGTAATCTACTGTTTCTTCGATTGTTTCAGTTACAGACCCCATTGCAACAATCACATATTCTGCGTCATCGGATCCGTAGTAATTAAACGGATGATACTCTCTACCAGTTAACTTTCTTATTTCTTGCATGTAGCTCTCAACAATATCGGGTACAGCGTCATAGAATTTATTACAAGCTTCTCGGGCCTGGAAGAAAATATCAGGATTTTGTGCAGTGCCTCTTGTAACGGGGTGTTCAGGATTAAGGGCATTATGTCTGAATTTTTGAATAGCATCGTAGTCCACCAGTTCTGCTAAATCATTATAATTCAGCACTTCAATTTTTTGAACTTCATGAGATGTACGGAAGCCATCAAAGAAATGTACGAAAGGTATTTGTGATTTAATTGCAGCTAAGTGGGCAACACTACCTAAATCCATCACTTCTTGCACACTGCCGGAAGCTAACATTGCTACTCCCGTTTGGCGGGTCGCCATAACATCAGAGTGGTCACCAAAGATGGAAAGTGCATGTGTAGCCACAGTACGTGCACTAACGTGAAATACACCTGGTAATAATTCTCCAGCGATTTTATACATATTAGGTATCATTAACAATAATCCCTGGGAAGCAGTAAAAGTAGTGGCTAGTGCACCTGTAGCCAGTGCACCGTGCATTGCACCGGCAGCGCCTGCTTCGGATTGCATTTCTGTTAATTTTACCTTCTGTCCAAAAATGTTTTTGCGTCCTTGTGCACTCCATTGGTCAACAAGTTCAGCCATTGTGGAAGATGGCGTGATAGGATAAATCGCTGCAACATCAGTGAATGCATAGGCTACATGAGCTGCAGCAGTATTTCCATCCATTGTTTTCATAACTTTACTCATTGAATGCTTCTCCTTTCAAAGATGTAATGATAGAATTAAATATTGATATAAAACTATTATTAAAGGTAAAGTTTTTAAGAATTTCTATATTAAAAAACTTTGACCTTTCGGGCATTTCATGAAGCACAAAATATAAATACCTCTATTTTAAATTGTTTAAACATTATAATCATTCCTATTAGAACATTTTGAAAAATATTTTTATAAAAAATTTGTTTTCATTCCAATAATGTGGTATATATATAATGCATTTTAAATAATAAAAATTTTAGTAATGGGGGTTTTCATTATGAAAAAATTTGTTTGTTCAATTTGTGGTTACATACATGAAGGAAATGAACCACCAAAACAATGTCCACAGTGTAAAGCATCTTCCGATAAGTTTACAGAGAAAAAAGAAGGTATGATGCAGTGGGCTGACGAACACAGAATTGGTGTAGCAAAAGATATTGATCCCGAAGTTATCGAAGGTCTTAAGGCAAATTTTATGGGTGAATGTACTGAAGTGGGTATGTATCTTGCCATGAGTCGTCAAGCAGACCGAGAAGGCTACCCTGAAGTTGCAGAAGCGTATAAGAGAATTGCTTTTGAAGAAGCTGAACATGCAGCAAAATTTGCGGAACTGCTTGGAGAAGTTGTTCATGCTGATACGAAGAAAAATCTTGAGTTGAGGGTTGAAGCAGAATTTGGAGCTTGTAGCGGTAAAAAAGATTTAGCAACAAAAGCAAAACAGTTAAACTATGATGCAATTCATGATACTGTACATGAAATGTGCAAAGATGAAGCACGACATGGTGCAGCTTTTAAAGGATTACTTGAAAGATATTTTAATAAGTAATAGTAAAAATTTAGGAAATTATGTGCATTGCAATACATTAAAAAGTCCTACGTTGTAGGGCTTTTTTTAGTGGGTATAGGTATTTTTATAAAGCATAATAATATGTAATTTAATGCGTTGTGTTCGTTCAAAATATTGTGACAGGGCATAGTGAAAAAGCCTTAGAATTTCTTGGAGTTGAAACTTTTAGTAACTAGAATAATATTTTAATTAACGGGACAGGTTGATTTATGTATTGTTGACTAATATTATGTAAATATTATATAATTTTACTATGAAGTTTAATGTTTGATTAGTGAATAATGCACAATATAATTGGAATAGTAGCGTAACTTAAAACCCAATCAAATACTTTTACAAGACCAGCTAATTAAAGTCAAGAGTTTTTAAGAAAAATTTTGAGAAATTTTTTTAGACTCCTGACGTTAATCAAAGGCATGACAACAAGACCACCTAA
>JASGMB010000122.1 GCA_030156665.1 Clostridiales bacterium | reverse complement strand
ATAACCAATATCTAAATTTAAAATAAATGAATGTAGTTATCGATGAAATTAACCAACTTTAAATCATAATATTTAGTTTTAAAGTTGGTTAATTATAAATAGATAATTTTTAATAATCTATACCAGTGTAATGATGCAATCCTATAGCTATTTGTTAGATTTATCCTGTTATGTTATAATAACAGTAAAATATTTAGATAGTTACTTGTATAAGGAGAGAGTCATTCATATGAATAATAATGAAAAAGTTGTGAATACAAGAATTGTAGTAGTGGGAATTGTAGTAAGCAATCGTGAAGAAGATGCAAAGAAGGTAAATGACATTTTGTCGGCATATGGGCACCTTATTGTTGGAAGAATGGGAATACCCTATAAAGACAGGGGGATATCCGTCATTTCTATCATTGTAGATGGAACAAATGATGATATTGGCGCACTAACCGGGAAATTGGGTAATATAAGAGGAGTAAAGGTGAAGTCGGTTGTGACCTATTAGATTGCAATTGTTTATAGTTCCCAGTTGACAGCTAGTAGTGATGGAATCATTCTTTCACATTATTACCTTCAAATTGAAAACCGGGAATTGGTAATAGGACATTTTGAAAGTCAGATTCTTTTATCTTGCAAAAATTCTGCCTAAGATTTGACATTTGATGGGTAAATGGTATAATAGAACTACATATGATATGTGAAGTTCAAAGTCTGAAACTTAGACTATAAAATAAGTTGCACTATTAACGATGAACTGTAAACTACCAAACCGATTAGGAGGAGGGATTGATATGAAATTTACCAAAATGCATGGTATAGGAAATGATTATGTATATGTAAATTGTTTTGAGGAAAAAATTGAAAATCCATCAGAAGTTGCAATAAAGGTAAGTGACAGACATTTTGGGATAGGTTCGGATGGATTAGTACTTATTATGCCTTCACAAACTGAAGATTTTAGAATGAGAATGTTCAACGCCGACGGTTCGGAAGCCGAAATGTGTGGCAATGCAATTCGATGTGTAGGTAAATATGTATATGACAATGGATTAACTGATAAAGATACTATATCAGTAGAAACGCTTGCAGGAACTAAGATTCTCAAGATGCAAATTGAAGAAGGTAAAGTAAAAACGGTAAGAGTGGATATGGGTGAACCCATTCTTGATTCGGAAAAAATTCCTGTTACATCCAATAAAGAAAAATTTATTGACGAAGATGTGGAAGTAGATGGGGAAAATTATAAAGTGACATGTGTTTCTATGGGCAATCCACATGCAGTTACATATATGAATGATATAGACCATCTCAAAATAGAAGAGATAGGTCCAAAGTTTGAACATCATGGGATTTTTCCAAAGAGGACCAATACCGAATTTGTGGAAGTATTGGATAGAAGTACACTAAAGATGAGAGTATGGGAAAGAGGAGCAGGTGAAACCCTAGCATGTGGTACCGGTGCCTGTGCTGTACTTGTAGCATCAGTTTTAAATGGTGTAAGTGAACGAAAGGCAACTGTTAAGTTAATAGGAGGAGACTTATTGATTGAATGGAATGAGCAGGATAACCATGTATATATGACCGGTCCTGCTACAAAAGTTTTCGATGGCGAGATTAAAATATAGTTAGAAGAATACTATAAGAAATAAGAAGGAGATGAGAGATTGTGGCATTAGTTAATGAAAACTATTTAAAATTACCGGGGAGCTATTTATTTGCTGAAATTGCAAGAAGGGTTAGTGCTTTTCAAAAAGAAAATCCCGATGCAAGTATTATTAAATTGGGTATTGGTGACGTTACCAGACCCCTTCCTCCTGCTGTTATCGAGAATTTACATAAAGCAGTAGATGAAATGGCACATGCAGAAACTTTTAGAGGATATGGTCCTGAGCAAGGATACAGCTTTTTAATTGAAAAGATTATTGCGTTTGATTATGCACCACGCGGGATTAAATTAGATGTAGATGAAGTATTTGTAAGCGATGGTTCTAAAAGTGATACCGGAAACATTCAGGAGATATTTGGTGTAGACAATGTTATAGCTGTAACAGACCCTGTTTACCCTGTATATGTAGATACCAATGTAATGGCAGGAAGAACCGGAGAATTAAATGAACAAGGAAAGTGGAGTAAGATTGTATACCTTACATGTAATGCTGAAAACAATTTTGTTCCTGCGTTGCCTACAGAAAAAGTTGATTTGATATACCTGTGCTTCCCGAATAATCCTACCGGAACAACCATATCTAAACAAGAATTGAAAAAATGGGTGGATTATGCAAAAGCTAATAAAGCGATTATTCTTTATGATGCAGCTTATGAAGCTTATATTCAGGAAGAAGACGTGGCACACAGCATATATGAAATAGAAGGAGCAAAGGAAGTAGCAATCGAATTTAGAAGCTTTTCAAAAAATGCCGGGTTCACCGGAACAAGATGTGCTTTCACTGTGGTACCTAAAGAAGTAATAGCTTACACAAGTGACAATGAAGCAGTACCTTTAAACAAACTATGGAATAGACGTCAAACAACAAAATTTAATGGCGTTCCTTATATTATTCAAAAAGGTGCTGAAGCTGTTTATACCGAAGAAGGACAAAAACAGATCAAAGCATTAATCGATTATTATATGACAAATGCGAAAATCATAAGAGAAGGATTGGAGCGCTTGGGGCTTCAGGTGTTTGGTGGTGTCAATGCGCCATATATCTGGTTGAAGACGCCTACCGGATTGGATTCCTGGCAGTTTTTTGACAAGCTCTTAAATGAAGCAAATGTAGTAGGTACGCCAGGCGTTGGTTTTGGACCAAGCGGCCAGGGATATTTCCGGTTGACTGCATTTGGTAGTAAAGAAAATACGGAAGAAGCAGTACAAAGATTTAATAAATTAAAGTTATAAAGATAGATTATTATAATATTAGTTTATCGTTACTAATTACGGTAGGTGTAAATAAATGAAATGAACGGCACTGCCACTGGACGATAGGGAGCTTTTCTTATTTGAAATGGTGCCGTTTTACTTTTGTTTTTTATCTAAGTGCTACAAAATTAATAACTTTTGCAATAATTCGATGTTAAAGTTGCAAAAAAAACAAAAAAAGGTTGCTTTTTTGATAGGTATATATTATAATTTTATTACAATAATAAAATAATTTGAGTAGAACAATGGCGTTCTCAACAATTGCCACGATAGTGGTTTGTTTGAGAGCGCTTTTTTGTTGTTTTAATGCAGTCCTTTCATTTATGGTATGCATGATATATAAAAGAATATTTCATGTAAGGGGATTGCTGATGTAGGACAGGTAAATAAGAGGAAAATCTCTTCCATACGGATGTATATGGTGGTACTATTTATACTTTTGATGCATAAATTTTATATTTTTAGTGAATTATGGTGTAATATTCCCGGCATCGCACCATGATATATATTTAATTTGAAATGAAAGACAATTAATTTACTCCCTAAAAGCGGCAATTGTTTACAAAACCAGTTTTTGTAAAAATTCTCCGCTTCATAATTCCCCAATAATAACATCGGATATTGTTACAGCCGGGACCGATGTTATTGTATAACCTTGATAAATGTGTATTTGCCACACGGCTTGGAATATAAATATGGGATATAGTTGTATAATAAAATATTATAATGTTTTGTTCTATAATAGCAAAGGTGTTATTTGTATTTATTTTCTAAATAATATTTATAGTGCGATGTTGATTCGTTTACAAGAATATTGAATAAATTATGATATTTGTGTTATGGCTGTTATGGAATTAAATTTCATAACAGCTTTAGTTTTATAACGACTGCAGCAGACTACCAGTATTTTTAAGGGTTAGGACTAGCAAAAGATTTTAGTTTAATCAATATTAATAATAGAAAGGTTGGCCAGTATGAAACATCTTGGAATACCCAAAAAACAGGGTCTTTATGACCCGAGATTTGAACATGATGCCTGTGGTATTGGTTTTGTGACACATATTAAAGGCAAAAAGTCCCACCAAATTATCCGTCAGGCGATTACAATTTTATTAAATTTGACACACCGTGGAGGATGTGGGTGTGAAAATAATACCGGTGATGGTGCCGGTATATTAATGCAGCTTCCACATGACTTTTTTGCAAAAGTATGTAAAGAAAGCGGCTTTAATTTGCCTAATGAAGGTGAATATGGCGTTGGCATGCTTTTTTTATCTCCGGACCCGCAGGAACGTAAAGAAAATGAAAAACACCTCGAAAAAATTATTCAAGAAGAGGGACAAAGCGTTTTGGGATGGAGAACAGTACCGGTTAACGACGCTTCACTGGGCAGTGTTGCTAAGGCAAACATGCCCTTTGTTCGACAGATTTTTATTAAAAAAAATGAACAGTTGGAAGACCAGCTCGCTTTTGAAAGAAAATTATATGTTATTCGCAAGCGTGCAAAAAAAGAAATTCGTTTTGCCGGAATGAAAGGTGGAAAATATTTTTATTTTGCAAGCCTTTCGTCCCGTACCATTGTATATAAAGGTATGTTGACTCCTGAGCAGGTTGAGGAATTTTATCCCGATTTAATGGACCGTGATATGAAAACGGCTATCGCACTTGTGCATTCCCGATTCAGCACAAATACATTTCCAAGCTGGGAACGTGCGCATCCTAACCGCTATATTATACACAACGGAGAAATCAATACACTGCGAGGAAATGTAAACTGGATGCATGCACGAGAGGCGATGTTTGAGTCTGAGTTGTTTGGCGCGGATATAAAAAAGGTACTTCCGGTGATCAGTCCGGATGGCAGTGATTCAGCTATGCTGGATAACTGCATTGAAATTCTTACCCTTGCAGGGCGGTCACTTCCTCATGCAGTCATGATGACCATTCCCGAACCTTGGGAAAACCATGAAAGTATGAGCAGTGAAAAAAGAGCCTTTTATGAGTATCACAGCTGTTTGATGGAGCCGTGGGATGGGCCGGCTGCCATTGCTTTCACCGATGGGACATATGTCGGTGCAGTACTGGATAGAAACGGTTTAAGGCCTTCACGTTATTATATTACTAAAGATGACATGGTTATTTTATCCTCAGAAGTAGGCGTGCTAGACATTCCACCCGAAAATGTTTTGAAGAAGGAAAGACTTCATCCAGGCAGGATGTTTTTGATTGACACAAAAGAAGGAAGAATCATTGAAGATGAAGAGCTGAAGCAGAGTATTGCTGTTCAACACCCTTATCGAGAATGGCTAGATCGGCATCTTATTGAGTTGAAAGATTTGCCGGACGTAGAACATGTACCGGTAAAAGAGCATCAAACGGTACTGAAAAGG
>JASGMB010000121.1 GCA_030156665.1 Clostridiales bacterium | reverse complement strand
TATCAGCGCAATATTTGCTATTCCTCTGCTGCCTGCAGTGATAGCAACTTTATCACCTTTTTTTATTCTATTAAGGGTACCATCTTTTTGCAGTTCTTCTCTAATCACTGCCGGAATATCTTCTTTCTCTATCCTTGGCCTCGGGAAGTGCTGCCTCACTTTAGCCATTTTAGGAATCTTAAAATCTTGAATAAGCTGTTCTAAAACGTCCACTTATTTCTCTCCTTCTCACATTCATAAGTTAACAGTTTACAGTTAATAGTTCACATTAATAAAAACACTATTTGAATCTGTGAATGGTAAACTGTGAACGATTAAAAATATTTTTAATCATTACCGTTTTATATTGCAACAGCCTGTTCTACTATTTTATTACCGGCTCATTTACAGGCCACTTTGGCTTTTTACCCGAAAGTACATCATGAATACCCATTGCTGCATGTAAACCCATTCTATCCATCGCTTCATAAGTAAGCGCTGCATTATGCGGTGTGAGTATGACATTATCTAATGCAAATAACGGATTGTCTTTTGCAGGAGGTTCTTGTTCAAATACATCTAGTCCTGCGCCTGCAATTTTATTCTGCTGTAAAGCTTCGATTAAAGCTGCTTCATCTACAACTTCACCTCTGGCAGCATTGATTAAATATGCCGTTGATTTCATCATTTCAAATTCTTTTGCACCTACAATTCCCTTTGTTTTTGATGTTGCAGGCATGTGTAAGCTGATAAAGTCAGCATTTTTGAAAATATACTCCCAGTCATTCACCAGTTCAATTTCTGGAATCACTTTGTCCTGTGTTACATACGGGTCATATCCGATTACTTTCATATCCAATCCTAAAGTAGCTTTTTTGGCTACCATCGACCCGATTCTTCCGGTACCTACTACTGCTAAAGTTTTACCGGCCAAATCAAAACCTTTTAACTGATTTCTGATTTCAAAATTGCCATTTCTAAATTCTTTGTCGCACCTTACCATGTTTCTTGCACACGCAATGATTAGGCCGATTGTGTGTTCGGCAACGGAATTTGCATTTGATTCCGGCGCATTTGTCACCCAGATACCTAATTCAGTCGCTCTTTTAACATCGATATTGTCTACTCCAACACCATGTCTGGCGATTACTTTTAACTTTTTACCTGCTTCGATTACTTCTGCCGGGAATGGAGCAGTTCTTGCCAAAATTGCATCACAATCTTCCACATCTTTAGCAATTTGCTCTACAGTAATACCTAAACCCATTTTAATTTCGTATCCATGTTCTCTTAAAAAATCTTTTCCCGCATCGGTTATATCTTGTGGTATTAAAACCTTAAAACTCATTATGAAATCCCCCTTTACTTACTCACAAAAGTTATTTTTTTAGTTGTGCCAAACCTTCTCTTGCGGAATTCATTAACATTACAACATCATTCGCCCAAAGATTTAAAGTCATTCCCTTTTCAATCCACGGCTGTAATGCTGCAGTAGACATCAAGTGAATGCCTGAAAACTTATTCTTGCTCTTTGCAGCAGCAATAACTTTGTCTACTGCTTCAATGAACTTGGGATTATCGGTTTGCCCCATGATACCCATACTTTGAGATAAATCGTTAGGTCCTATGAAAGCAGCGTCCACACCGTCAACTGCCAATAAATCGTCAATATTTTCAACACCCTTAGGTGATTCGATTTGTATCATTAAAATAGTTTCTTCGTTAGCTTTTTTCATATATTCTACTGCACTTGGTACTTTTTCATAGCCAGTATGTGCTCTTAGTAAAGAAACTCCTCTGTTACCCATTGGATAATATTTAGAATATTCAACCAAAGCTTGTGCTTGTTCTACTGTTTCAGTATTTGGAAGAAGGAATCCGGCCGCACCCATTTCCATATACTTTAACACTACTTCTCTTCTTACTTCAGGTATTCTTACCAAACCGGCAATACCAATTTCTTTTGCTACCCCCATCATACCTGCAACTTTGCTGTAATCGAAGTATCCGTGTTCACAGTCTACAATAAATAAATCAAATCCACATACCTTAAGCATTTTTATGATATCAGGATTATCAAATACGGTTACCATTGTTCCTATAACCGCTTCACCTTTTTTTAGCCTTTCTTTTAAATCTAAATTGTACATAAATCTGCCCCCTTGTTTTAATAATATATTATTTTGTGACCATTCGTATTTGATTTGCTATTTCATAAACGCTAAGGTCAACTTTTGGCTACATATATAAGCAATAACCATGCCAATTTTTAATATAAAAAAAATAACAGAATAAAATTCTGTTATTTCGCGATTATGAAACATTTATGAATCAATAACATACATATATTAGGACGAGAATGTTTCAAAAAGTGTTGTATTTCGTTTCGTTTTGTTTCAATATTGCATCATACGATATTTAATTCTTTCATGCGCCGCCATAGCGTTGTCCTACTAATACCTAAATTTTTTGCCGCCTTCATTTTATTGTATCCGACTTGTTCAAGCACTGCTTTTATCTTTTCTCTTTCAAAACTTTTCAATTGCTCTGCATAATTATGACTTCCATTCGCCGTATTTATGATATCATCAGTTTCAAAAGATGTTTTAACATCATTACTATCTGGTAAAACAGCAATGACATCTCTTTCATCTATTATATTACATTGACTAATTACAACCAGTCGCTCACATATGTTTCTGAGCTGTCTGATGTTCCCCGGCCAAGCATAATTTTGCAATCTTCTTTTTGCTTTATCGGTAATCACGAGGTCTCCTCTTCCAAATTGCAATGCATTATTTCTTATAAAGTAATCAACAATCAACGGTATATCCTCTTTTCTCTCTCTTAGAGGAGGTAAGTTAATCTTCAATATATCCAGTCGGTAATATAAGTCTTCTCTAAAATCCCCTTTTTGTGCTAACTCGTACAGCTCTTTATTGGTTGCGGAAATAATCCTTACATCTACCGGTATCACCCTATCATGCCCCAGCCGCATGATCTCTTTTTCTTGTATAACTCTTAGCAATCGACCTTGCAATTTTGGCGATATTTCCGAAATCTCATCCAGAAAGATTGTCCCCCTATGCGCCAATTCGAAAAGTCCCGGTTTACCACCTTTCACAGCACCGGTAAAAGCGCCTTCAACATATCCGAACAATTCACTTTCCAATAAATTTTCAGGGAGCGCAGCACAGTTGACCGCTACGAATGGACCTTTTTTTCTAGGGCTATAATTATGAATACTTTGGGCAAAAAGCTCTTTGCCTGTCCCGGTTTCCCCTACAATCAAAATATTTGAATCTACCTGGCTAAATTTTTTGGCTGTCTGTATTACATCGTTAATTCTCTTACTTTCTCCAATAATATCCTTAAAAGTATGTTTTGCAATATGTCCCCGGGTATAAATTTTGGTTCTGATTTTACCTTCCATTTCCTGAATTCGTGTAACATTTTGAAAAGTAAGCACCGTTCCCAAATGCTCACCTTTTAATACGATAAATACTTTATTCACCGCTAATTGTATATTATTAAATTTTACAATTTCATCTATATATTCTTCATTTGTAATTAATAAATTTTTAAGCTTTGACGGTGGTATCACATCATCAATTTTTTTGCCAATGGCATTTTGCCCGTTGATACCAAGCGTTTTTTCCGCTGCAGAGTTGAAAACAGTAATGGTTTGCTTATTATCAATTGCAATAACCCCTTCATAGGCATAGTCAAGTATTGTTTTAAAACGCAGCGCTTTTTCCTGTTCTATTCTACTAATGTAAGCCACTCTTTTAGCCTCTGTTACTGCTTGCCATATAGATTCTTTTCCTGATTTAATGAGCACTGTATTTAATCCTAACGAATTTGCATACTCACATGTCGGAATTCCCCCAACAACCACTTTTATCCCCTGCTTGCGAGCCATATCGACCAATCCAGGTGCTTCTTCCCGTTTGGTCATGAAGAAGGATTTAATTTTTAATCCTACAATACCCGATAATCTTTCAACACCGTAAATCATATTTCTAGAACCTATTACAGCTACTTCTTGTTTACCAAAGCGTTTTTTACATTCATTTAGGCAATGTATAAGGTCATTACCTGCCACAGGAATTTCCACAACCGGTATATAATATTCCCTGTTTCGCAAATCATAAGCTGTAACACCTCTAGCAATCACCACATCCGAATCCAACTTCAACTTCCGCACCTGGTCAGCACCATAAGCCAGAATCACTTCAAATTCATATTCATTTTGTTCGTACTCGGGTTTATGGACGAATTCATTGTGCTCTTTAAAAGTTTTTGTCGCCAAATCAACAAATTCCTTATAGGGTGCTATTGCTGTAATTTTAATCATCAAACATCCCTCACAAAATTTTAATTTGTATAACGTTTAAAAATAGATGCATGTCCGAACTTCTAATGAATATTTCATCTCGTTTGTTTCATTTAAGAATTTCTATGTTAACTATGTTACAACATTGAAACAATTTTTGCAACTAACAAATTTATGTAAGTTACCCTCTTTATGCTATTGAAATGAATGAAAACCATTCCTTTCTAAAAAAATAAGGGATGAGTGAAGTAACTTTCACCCATCCCTTATTTTTTTAGCGCTTATTTATTCCAACAATTCAATAACGCCTCGATATTTTCCAGCGGTACATCTTTACCAGCTACGCTTTGTCCTATTAATCCACCACCATTTACATACAAACAGTCTTTCATCCTTTTTGCAGCATTATCTATATCTTCCGGAGTGCCAAACGCCAATATATTCTGCCTGTCTATCTCCCCCCAGAAGGTAATCTTACCGGCAAATTTTTCTGCTACCTTTTCTATCCCCATACACCACAATTGAGAGTTGATGGCATCTACACCCAATTCAATAAATTCCGGATATAAGTCCAATATATAGCCATCGGTGTGAAAAAATACATATTTGCCTGCTTTTTTGATCATGTCCATCATTTCTTTGTATACCGGCTTAAAAAATTTTCTCCACATATCGGGAGATATCAACAAAGCTCTTTGCGAACCCCAATCATCAAAAAACATGATCCCATCCACATCTTTATTTAGCCAGTATTGTAAATATTCTTTAAAATATTCAGTTATCTTATCTCTAAATATGAACACATCTTTTGTACCCTCTGCCAAGTCACAAAATAGGTTTTCGGTACCTCTGACAAACTGCATTCTTTGAAATATCTCTACATCTCCCCCTAAAATGAATTTGCCTTTTTTGCGATTCTCCTGTATTTTTTTATCTATCAAATCGTTATGTTTTTCCCATTCCGATTTGATTAAATCAATAGGGACTTTGTATTCATTTATCTTTGATATATCTTGCAATGCCGGTTTCTTTACTTCGCCTACCATGCCTTCCTGCAAAACTTGCCAGGTGCTTCCCCATACATCTT
>JASGMB010000120.1 GCA_030156665.1 Clostridiales bacterium | reverse complement strand
TAGTCAAAAACGGCTACAATGCATCTATCAAAAACACTAGGTTTATTATCACGGATATGCTTGATACTCCTGCTCAGGATGTTGTGAAAAAATACTTGCATCGTTGGGAGAACGAAGTATTCTTCCGCGATATTAAGCAATACCTGTGCTTTGAAAAAGTACAGGTGCAAAACCTTAAAAAGTTAGAAGGCTTTTTCTCCATGGTTTTTATTACATTCATCTTTGTACAAATATTAAAAATCCAAAATAATCTTAATACAACAGGAGAAACTGCCAACTTTTTACAGGACTTCGTACAAGTTAAAGTTAACAATGTTGTCTACAGAGGGGGCCACATTGCCGTTTCGTATGCGTTCCGCTCGCTGAACAACTGGGATATATTGCTTTGTAAATTCCGTAGGCTCGGTGTTAATGGTAAAATAAAAATACCCACTTATGGGAAAGAAAATTCCCCACCTGGTATTCAAAAAATCAAGCTGTACAGTTAAAATAATATAAAAACTGTACAGGAGATGAAGATTATGTTGGGGGTTGAAATGCATACAACAATAAAAACTCTTTTCGATAAGGGATATAACAAATCACAAATAGCCAGAATACTAATATTGATAGGAAAACAGTTAGAAAAATTTTAACTCAAATTGATGAAAATGGGGAGGTTGAAAGAAAACAATATCCATCAATACTTGATAATTACAAAGAATATATTAATATTCAAGTTTCTAAGGGTCTATCTGCGGTTAGAATATTTCAAGATATTCAAACAGAGGGGTATACAAGAAGTTACGATACTGTAAAAAAATATGTTGCTCAGATAAAGAAAACACCACCTAAAGCATATATGGTATTAACATCGCTTCCTGACGAAGAGGCACAAGTGGATTTTGGATACATAGGTACAATAAGTCTCACTAACGGAAAATATAAAAAAGCCTGGGTGTTTGTCATGGAGTTACGTTATTCGAGATAGATGTATGTTCAAATAGTATTTGACCAAAGCGTATCCACCTTCATAGACTGTCACAAAAAGGCATTTAAGTTTTTCGGTGGTGTCCCCAATATTGTAAAGATTGATAATCTTAAAGCTGGTATATTAGAAGTAGATTTCTATGAACCAACCGTGCAAAGAAATTATGCAGCATTCGCAGCACATTACGGTTTTATGGCAGAACCCTGTAGAGTATATACACCACTGATAAAGGTAAGGTTGAAGCCAATGTTAAATACGTTAAGAACAACTGCTTTAAAGGCAGGAAGTTTAATGATGTCGTTGAAGCAAAAGATTTTCTTGCTAATTGGCTTGACAATATTGCCAATGTGAGAGTACATGGTACAACGAAAAAAGTTCTCGCCCAGCAATTCACTTCTTTCGAGAAGACAGCATTACTTCCACTTCCTAAAGAAGAATTCATAATATCAGACATTTCAAAAGCAACTGTGCATACAAATTGTCATTTTTCATATAGTGGGAATTATTATTCAGCACCATACACCTACATTGGAGAGCAAGTTGATATTATTGTTATGGATAATATTTTAAAAGCCTTTTATAAAGGCAAAGAAATAGCCCTCCATCCCGTGGAAAAGAATGAGAAGGGCAAACACATAACAAATAAAAATCACTATCCTCTACATAAAGATATAACAAATAAGGATATAAAGTCAAGCTATAGAAAAAAATAACTCAGATTGGAGAACATGCAGTAATATTTTTTGATATGTATATAGGGCAGAATAACAAGAGTAAATATAATTATCGGGCAATTGCCGGAATTTTATCGCTAAGAAAAAAGTATACAGACGAGATTATTAATCATGCATGTTATAGGGCATATACCTATGGGGCTCTTAGATATAAAACCGTTAAGCAGATTTGTGAGAAAGGTCTAACCAATCTACCTATAGCCTCAGACCAAACCTACATAAATAAGATTCCAAATTCTGTGTCTCGTTCTTTGTCTGAATATTCAAAACTGTTGCATTAAGAATGGGAGGATTGATACACAAAATGAATGATTTAATGTTATCCAGGTTAAAAGACTTGAAGCTGTCTGGGATAATAAAAACGCTTGAAATACGTAACGAACAAGCAATTAAAGATAATATATCATCCATGGAATTTATAGAACTTTTAATAAGTGGTGAAATATCAAACAGATTAAATAACGGGATGAAAAAAGGTTGCAGAAGGCTACGTTTCCTCAGAATAAAACTCTTGAGGAATACTAATTTAATTTACAACCTACAGTAAATAAAAAATTTATATATAATCTTGCTACTTGTGAATTTGTGCGTAAAAAGGAAAATGTAGCACCTATAGGACCTCCGGGTACTGGAAAGACCCTCTTAGCAATATCTTTAGGAGTTAAGGCTGTTACTCAAGGATATAAGGTTTTGTTTACAACAGTAAATGAGATGCTGGAAGAATTGTATTTATCTAGAGCAGACAATTCATTTAACCAGAAACTAAGACAATATACTAATCCTGATTTACTAATTCTTGATGAATTAGGGCTTAAAAAGCTTAATCAAAACAGTGTTGATGATTTTTATGAAATTGTAGCAAAACGGTATGAAAACAGCTCAATCATTATTACATCAAACAAATCATTTGATGAATGGGGTCGAATCTTTTATGATCCGGTACTTGCTACAGCCATTTTAGATAGATTTGTACAACATTGTCATTTTGTTGTAATAAAGGGCGAAAGCTACCGTATGAAACAGCAGCAAAAGACTCTTAAAAACATTACTGAAGCTCAATAAAAGATTTGTTTTTTGCACCTTGAAAATTGTATATAAAAGGATTATAGTTTGATAAAATTGTCTTCTGATAAGGAGTAGGTTTTTGTATGTCTGTTTAGCAGAGCTGGATAGAAAATGTATTTTCGTTATCTATTCTTTTACCTTTTGATATAAGATAACATGCATTATTATTACCTTTTTTTAGATGGGGAAAAATTTTTCACTTTTTTGGGGAATTTGTATTGACAATAACATGCTGGGAAGCCTTACCGCGCCGATGAGATCCGCCCGTTCGGAGATGTACCGCCGGAAGGTTGGTTTTCCTTATCCATGGTTCCCTTTGAGGTAATAAAGGCTATAATGCCCCCGGGACGTACCTTCTGGTTTGCTATCGTCAGGATTTTGCAATTGTTATTCATGTGTTCAAACCTCCCAAAAAATGTATAAAAAATAACTTGACCTGAAAACAAGCCAAGTTACTGTTACTTTCTGATTAATGTCGTTATTTACCTCCCCAACGTTTAAGCAGCGTAACGCTGCCAGAAGGAATACTTTGAGGTATCAATAAATCAGTAACAGCACAATCTGCCTCATCGTTAAATTGTGCTGTTACAGCTGGCAAGTTAGGTGATTATAGATGCCATAGTATTTTCTATAATTCTTTCAAGTTGATGCGTTTATACGGCAGATTTTGCTTTTTATACTTATATGAAATATAATTTGCAAATCCTTTCTCATGTGTAGAAATCAATAATTGAGATTTAGCGAACTCACTTCTTAACAACTCTACAAATGAAACAATATTTAGGTCATCCATACACTGAACAGGGTCATCAATAAACATTACATCGAGACCATCGCCCTTGAATATTTTATGTAACGCAAGGGAAAAGCTCAGTAACACACCTGATAGTTGCCCCGAACTCATAGTGTATAATATATCATGTTCATGTCCAGGCGAAGTAAAGCGAATAGAATCAACTTCTCCTTCCGTTCCAGAACTTTGGCTCATAAGTATACCTTGGCCGCCCTGATATGATTGAAGAATACGCGCGCTGTAGATGTAAAATGGAATCTCAATTTTTGAGAGTATTTGAGCTTGATACTTAGAAATACTCTGTTTCCACTTTGTAGAGTACTCGTTAAGGTCTTTTTCAATTATGTTTTTTAAGGTATCTTTTTTTTCCTTTAATGCTTCAAGTTGCTTATACAGTTCCTGTTGGGAAGCTTGAAATGAATATCGAATAAAATCTATCTTTTTATCTATCATTTCCAAACTCATTTCCTTTGCCTTTTCGAGAGAATCAAAATAGGTATCTAAAATTGCATCGTACCCAAATCGTGTTTTGTTGCTTTCATATTCTGGCGGAAGCAATTTTATTGATGACTTTATCATGTTTTGCAGTTGCGCAATTGCATTAGTGTTATTTTGAGGATCACTTGAAAATACAAAAGTGCTCTCAATATTAAACAATGATAATATATAACTCATATCAACCGACTGCTGCATGAACTTTGGGTTATGCAACCGGAGAAACTCATTAAATAGGTTATCCGACAAATATGCCCTTTGCTTGTTTTCTATAGCTTGCTTTAGTTTAGAGACGAATATTTCTTTTAACTGCTCAATAATTTTGATGCACTGCTGTATGGAGCCATCAGCAAGTTTCTCAAGGTTTTTTGTTGTTGCAGCAATCTGCTCAGAAAGAATTTTTGAATCTTTCCAATCAAAACCGCAATACTGACAGATACCAGATGGATTATCTCCCAAAAGCTCAGTCGATTTGTTTAAAAGTTGTTTTCTAATTTGCAAAACGCTTTGCAAAGTTTGCTGAGTAGTCTTAGTATTGGATTGATTATATGTATAACTTTCAATCAGCACTTGTATCTGAGCTATATCAGTTTCAACATCCAATACTTTAGATAGTTGCTGATAATCTATCTCTACATATTTTTCATTCACTGATAACTCATATTGTTTATTTAAGAAATTTAAATTTTTCTGTCTCTCTATATAATCCCCCAGCTTTTCGCCTATAGTAGAATAGAACAAAAATGAAAGTAATCTGTTCTGCTGCACTTCTTCAGCAAGTGAAAGAAAATCTACACCTTTTCTGTTCTTTAAATCAATTTCATATGATTCTATTTCTTGTCTAAATGCTTTTATCCCCGAAATAACTTTCAATATCTCTTGAAAGTCAGATTCATTTCTAAACCTCAGAGTTTCAAGATCCCAAGGGAAATCTCGCGAAAGCAACCGGAAATATTCAGGTTTATTCAGAGTTGACAGGCTTACCCCTTCGGAAATATTAGCAGACAGGGTGTTAATCTTTTCCTCCAATCCCTTGATAATCGTATTTTTTAACTTCTTTTGTGCCTGTGTTATCTCTCTTAGTTTGATCTTTTCAGCATTGATTTGAAATAATACATCTATACTACCTACACGTTCCTTCTCAGTAGCTCTAAAGAATTCAAGCCTATCTTCTTGTTGTACATAATAAAGCATAGTATACATACTCTGAGAAGTTGATCCAAACCATTCTATCTGTTTTGATGCAAGTTGATCTCTTGGAATGATATAATCATCACGCAATTCTTCAGTTTCAAAAGACGGTAGCAAATAGGTTTCTGTTATCTCAGCTAATTTTTTGGGATTACGATCAACGCTGCTAACCGTTGTTCTAACCCCTGGAATTTTTTTGGCAATGACAATTTTATGAGAATCATTAAAAGCATCTTTTATGTAAAACTCTGATTTGATGATAGTATCCTTTCTCGAATCGTTTGCTAAAAAAATATGATTATATTTTAGACTACCATTGATTGCTTTATTTTCTGTAATTCGCTTGATCGTACCAGTAATCACAAACTCAATGGCATCAAAGACACTTGTTTTCCCATATCCATTTGGACCATCAAAAATATTAAGACCATCTTCAAAGGTTAAGGTCTCTTTAATAAAAAGCTTGTAATTTTCCAAGTAAAGCTTATTTAAAAATATATTATTCATGCTTCTCCATCTCCTAAAGTAATTGAAGGATCAGTTGTACCTGTCATAATATTTATTAAAGCATTTGAGATTTCAAGAACATCTTTTCCTTCTGAAGCATTAAGCACAGTAATCATTTTATCTAACATTTTTGACTTTGTTGAAATTTCTTCAGCCTCAAAATAGCTACCAACAGTTCTAAGCTCCTCTGATTCTCGAAATTCAATTGGCATAATAGGAATTTTTATTAATAAATCTGAAATAAGACGATACATTTTTTCATTAAGGGCATTGCTCTTAAACTTTTGAAAGTTATTTCTATTTAAAATATAGGTCTGGACAAACTCCAGATAGGAACTCACCGCATATTCTTTTTTAAGCTGATCAAATTTCTGTGGTTCATCAGGAAAATAACCAAAAACATACTTTTTAAAATAATACGGATCATCTTCTATGTCAATTTGAATTTGTTCCAGATATTCCGAATTAACATCTCTTTTTATACAAAACACAAGTGACGTGTTTTTCTCCATGTCAGATTTATATCCGTTAGCTTTATGAAAAGATTCAGCTATGTATGGAAGGATCTCTGAAAAATTAACCTCTAAAAGCTGTGACTCTAACAACGGCATTATCAAATAAACTTGACTCGAATCATCTTTTAAAAAAAACGGCATTAATTTAAGGTGGATTTCATCTTTTTGCACCACAAATTGTTCTGCCGGACTAAAATTAAGTTCACAAAGAATATTACTAATAATGTGGTTCATATGCCTCTCCCCTCTTATTTATATGTTCAATATGCTCAAACTATCATCGACCGTTTGGATTTTTACCTTTTTAAAGTGGTAAATATTATTTTCTTCCACTTCGAAATCACCTAAAAAATCTCCTGCGTCATTAAGAACTGAGCTTGATTTCAGGTCTTTACTAAGGAGTACATCATAGTCCATAAATATTTCTGGCAATTCACGGTTTTTCAAAATCTTTTGGCATATAGCTTGTATGGGTCTAGGAGCGTCGTCATCTTTCAATGTCGTTAATAAGTGTAATTGTTTATCTTTAGACATAAAGCTTATAGGCAATCGTTCAGGTTCATATGGTTGTTTGATAACCATTAGCCCCCTTAAAAAAGGATTATTATATTTACCTTCTGTACAATATTGAGCAAGACTATTAATATCATGCTTAGCCTGCACGTCTGGGTTTGATACGCGTATTAGCTCCTTGAGTTCAGGAAATGTAAGCATCTCTATACGTTCGATGGCAGAGTGGATCTGGCAAAAATCACAAGGGGCATTTATACCATCTTCCTTATACATACGCAAACACCTTTCGTGATAAGCATTACAATAGCTCAGTACATTATGTTTGGTGATATACAAGTAATATTCTTCGCAGCGTGTGGCAGGTTCATCACTGTTTAATACATCTTCAAACACGGACAGCGAGATATGTCTGATAGGATTTGATCCATAATTTTGATGTCTATAAACAATATGCTTGTCTATCTCCCCCAATAGATACAGGTAAATATCCTGGAGTAAATTGGAATCACTTATCTTCCATAAATATGCAGGATTTCTTCTCCAGTATTCCAGTATTTCATTTTTTATTAGTTCTTCAATTTTATCCAGTGGACAATATTCCTTAGATGTTGTTTGATTGTCATAAGAGTAAAGTTTTATTTTTTGCAAACTACTTTGTGATATGCCTTTTTTGCAGTACTCTAAATCTTCCTGCAAACTTTCTTTAAGCAGAGCTAAAGCCTCATTAATTTTATCTTTCGTCAATTTCATTCCTGGGTATTTCTTTTTGTACTCATTTTTTAACGATAAAATAAAATTAGTTGGACCTCCAGGTTTAGTTATTCTTTCTGTCAAATCTTTCAACTTATGCTTATCGTTAATGTACTGCTCAACTTCCGCAATTAGGTCTTGTAGAGTATTATTAGCTGTGAAGACATCATTCAATGCAGTTTCCCATTGGCCATCTGGATAATCTATAATATTTATTGTATGTAAATAGGCCTGTCCAATTTCTGAATGGTTTTCTATTTTTTTAAGAAGAAGTGTCAACGCTTGTGCATACGAAGATATTTTAGTATCTTTTCTTGCCTTGACCTGATGAATTGACTCATAATTCATTTTCCCATCTACCCGATAGATAATTGAAAAATCCTCCAGCCATTCAAGTTCTAAAAAATATGTAGGAATTGCAGTTCCATTATTAGAGCTATATAGAGAATTAATCTTCTTGAGAGCTATATAAATTGCGGTTTTTCCTTGATAGTTATATCCACTCCAGCTATTGGTTGCATCATATCCTAAATTTTCATTTAAGCAGTCAAAATCTTGGTTTGGCATAGTTAATACTCCTAAATAAATTTATATACTAAGTGTTATCCGGTGCTTCTCAGTAAAAAATGAGTAGAAAGGTACATCTATCAGCATTTGTAATTATTAATGTACCCAAAGTTTAAAGCCCCCCTTATTGGCAGGTAGCACATAAACATAACACTGCACAGGAAAACTTTGTATATTTTTATTATACATATATAGAGTGAATGTTACAATAATTCACACCGAAAATATATATTATCCTGAGAAAAATGCAATACTCTGTCGTTAATCGGAAAATAATCACAAAACGGCGAAAATGAAAAATCTTCAAATACTTCGAGAACCCATAATCGTTGGGAATCTCACCAGCTGCTTTATTTAAGTGCATAGTCGCACTAAAAACTGTATTTGATATAGGGAGAATTCATATCTACTATATAAACAAATATCGGTATGTTTTATATATTTCAATATCATTCTTTAACAGTGCTTTAAGTAAATCTTTATAAACGCTGCAGATTGGTTCCAACGGTTCCACAGCAGATTACATGGACAGCTTCGGGCCGCCCGGCTTCTGGCTGAACTCGTAATAGAATGTACCTTCGTTCCTGCGGATATAGCCGAACCCGGTAAGGGCCATCCCGATGTTTTGAATTTTCTGGTATCCGTAAAACTCATAGTCAAAGCACTCTGCTGACAGAGTGCCGGGTTTAACTAACCCATCCTTGACTGCGGATTCTCTGCCGTATTTGGTCACTGCATTGTCATTGGGAATAAAATCATAGCAGTGGAGGTTCTGCGAGATGTCCAGTGCAAAGTCAAGCCGGTCACAGTTTTCATACTCCATGGCTGCCTGAAAACGATCCATAAAATGAGGCATACCCTGGCCTTGTTCTTCCAAAACATAGCCCAGGTTGCTTCCGCTCCACACCAGTTCCTCCAGTGTATCATACTGATCCAGGAGGCCACGGATGTTTGGCAGCACACAGACCGCCTCCAGTGCCCGGCATTCCTGCAGCGAAGTGACGCCAAGGGTATCCAATGCAATCTTGAGTTCATCTGGCCTGCCGCCGTTTACCTCTGCATAATCGGGTAAACGCAGCCACACACCCTCCTTGTTAGAAGCTGATGCCAGCCGTATTTTTATACTATAGCTTCTATCCTTCAGTTCCGAGAGATTTGAACCATTGTAGACAGGCTCAACAGTTAGCCCGTTGGGGAACACATAGGCTCCGTCCACAAAAACACCCGGCGCCTGGCGGGTTCGATAATGCTGTCCCAGCTTTTCCCGATCGATATACGCAAGAGCTTTATCCTTGCCGTATTCAAGGTATCGGGCCACATATTCGCCTAACTCCTTATCATCCTTTGCTGGATAGCACAACTCGTAGCAGTCAAACTGGAAGGTCAGGTTAATCAAATCTGCCGCTGTTTCTACAGCGGTAAGCCCCATAGCTGCTTTCAGCAGGAGCTTCTCTTTTGGCGACATTCCAGTGAGCCGATTTTCAATCCAGAGATCCTCCTGGGGGGAAGCCGCCCAGCTCAGCCCAATAGGAAATTGTATATTATCCATATATGCTGCTCCTTTCACAGAGGGAAAAAGCGAAGCTTTTTGCTCCGCTCAATCGTGTATATTATCGTTCTTCTGTAGGGATTAAGGTATCGCCTTTTCTATGAAGGTAGGGATAAACCTCCAAACCTGTAAGCTCTCCAAGTTGGGATTCGTTTCCTATCCGCATGTATATTGCCACTTCAAGCACCT
>JASGMB010000119.1 GCA_030156665.1 Clostridiales bacterium | reverse complement strand
AAATAAGACAATCGCCTTCGGCGAATTGATGTGCCTTTTGGCACAAAAATTAAGGTAGATTGTCTTGATATTATGCTTCGCTTCATAATAAGACAATCGACTTCGGCGCATTGATGTGCCTATCAAGCCCGAGGTATTTTGTAAGGTAGATTCTTTTGAAACTTTATGCGGCATTCATCCTGACCTATAAAGGGTCAGGTTTTCTGCCGCAGTCGTTATAAAAGTCAATTCACCGACCTAAAAAAAGAAAAAAGTTCTGAAATATTTCAGAACATTTTTCTTTTTGCCAGTAAATAAGTGACTACACTAATGATAATAAGCGATAATATAATTATAAAAATAAAAGCATGAGGTGAATCTTGCAACGGCAGTTTCACATTCATTCCATAAAAACTGGCTACCATAGTTGGTAAAGATAAAACAATGGTAATTGAAGTTAAAAATTTCATGACAATATTTACGTTATTTGATATTACTGAAGCAAAAGCGTCCATTGTTCCACTTAATATACTGCTATATATGTTTGACATTTCAATTGCCTGTTTATTCTCAATCAATACATCTTCTAACAAGTCTTGGTCTTCCTCGTACATTTTTATAATTCTGCCTCGGAAAATTTTCTCCATAGTAATTTCGTTCGCTTTTAATGAAGTAGAAAAGTAAACCAAACTCTTTTGCAGATCAAGTAATTGGATGAGCTCCTTATTTTTCATCGAACGATAAAGTTGTTTTTCAACTTCATTAGCAATCCTATCGATCTGTTTTAGATATTGTAAATATCTTGTTGCCACTCTAAAAAGAATCTGAAGGATAAATCTTGTTTTCATATTTGTAAAGACAGATTTAACAATGCCATCGGAAAATTCCTTTATAACAGAATTCTCTTTTAAACACACTGTAATAAGGTGTTTTTCCGTGATAATAATACCAAGTGGTATCGTTCCGTATATAACCGCGTGTTCATCCTGTTGCGCCAATGGAACGTCTACAATAATAAGCGTTTGATTATCTTCCATTTCAATTCGTGATGTCTCTTCATCGTCCAGTGCTGCTCTTAAAAACCCTGGGTCTACATTGAGTTTTTGGATGATTGTACTTATTTCATTCTCAGTAGGATTAACCATGTTGATCCAGCAACCATCTTCAATATTATCTATTTGCTGTATTTTGCCGTCAATCGTTTTATATATGCATAACATTTTAGCACTCCTCCTTTATATTTTGTTTCACCTACAGTACTAAACAGGCGGAGTAGCTTTTGACGTGATTCCGTTCTCAGATAGCTGTGCCGTAACGAATCTACTAATAACTCTGCTTCATTGACGGTTAGCAACTTACCCTATCCTATTATATATATCGGGGATGCCAAAAGATACTCTTCCTTTAACCTTACGCTATAAGCTTTTTGAATAATAACTATACTTTGTCGGCGACTAAAAACATTACTACTTATTAAACTATAATTCGGATAAGGATCTATATCCATCTGACATCACCACCTATTACTCATTAATCATAAAAAAAACCCTTCAACACATGAAGGGACTTTACACAAACACATATGATAAAACGTCTCTCCATTCGTTGAGTTTTGGCACTATATAGCATAGAGTATAACAATTCATTTACAATAGACTACCCCATCTACTGGAAACGAAAACTCAACTGCATTAAGTAAAACCTTAATTCGGTAGTACCTGTTGACCCATTGGCATCTTTCGATGTTTCCGGGCAGCAGCATATATCTATATAGGAGCCTCACCTAACAAGAGATATTCATTTTTCCAACTTCAATTATATCATATGTGAATAAATTTGCAAGAAATAAATTTATTCACATATGAAACTTTCCAAACTTATTCCTCTATGATTTCATCAATTGGCGCACCTGGCGGTACAATCGGAAATACCTTTTCATCTCTATCAATTTCACAATTAATTACTACTGGCCCCTCGGCATTTAATGCTTCCTTAATTGCATGTTCTACTTCATCATTTCTGGTAACATGAATTCCTTTTGCACCATAGGCTTGTGCAAGTTTTACAAAATCAGTTCCTCTATCAATAGTAGTAGATGAAAATCTACCGTCATAAAATAACTCTTGCCATTGCCTAACCATCCCTAAAACATGATTATTCAATATGACTACAATGATTGGCAATTTATACTCAACCGCTGTAGCCAACTCATTGCAGTTCATTCTAAAACTTCCGTCTCCTGCAATATTAAAGACCTTTTTATGAGGTTGACCGATTTGAGCACCAATGCATGCACCTAAACCGTATCCCATTGTGCCTAATCCCCCAGAAGAAAGATATGTTCTAGGCTTAGTATATTTATAATACTGTGCAGCCCACAGCTGATTTTGTCCTACCTCAGTCGTAATAATCGCTTCACCTTGCGTGAGCTCATCTATCTTTTCCATTATAAAATGTGGTGACAATCTTACATTCTTTTGATATTTAAGAGGATATGCTTTTTGCCAACTTTGTATTTTATCAATCCACTCGGTACGTTTTCTTACCTCAACTTTCTTACATAATTCTCCCAGTATTTTTTTGACATTCCCTACTAACGGACAATTCACATTGATATTTTTATTAATTTCTGCAGGATCGATATCTATATGCATAATTTGCGCATTAGGTGCAAATTTTCTTACATTACTGATGACTCTGTCACTAAATCTTGCTCCAATTGCAATAAATAAGTCACAATTGGAAACTGCAAGATTAGATGTTTTTGTACCATGCATACCCACTAAGCCAGTAAATAACGGATGAGTTCCCGGAAATCCTCCCAGCCCCATTAAAGTAGTGGTAACAGGAATGCTTGTTTTTTCCACTAATTCTAATAATTCTTCACAAGCATCTGCAATTCCAACACCACCACCGGCAAGAATAATAGGTTGCTGTGATTTATTGATCATTTCAGCTGCTTCTTCAAGCTTTTTTTGTGTTACACCCATTGGTATTTCTTTAGGCGGCATTGCCGGTACAAACTGGTATTCCCCTAAGGTTGAAGTTACATCCTTACATATATCTATTAATACTGGTCCCGGCCTACCTTCTTTTGCAATCCGAAAAGCATCTCTTATGGTCGAAGCTAACTGATTTACATCTTTTACAATATAGTTATGCTTTGTGATAGGCATGGTAATGCCTGTTATATCTACTTCCTGAAAAGAATCCTTCCCTAATAAAGAAGTTGGAACCTGTCCGGTAAATGCCACGATAGGGACTGAGTCCATATATGCAGTGGCAATACCGGTTACCAGATTTGTTGCACCCGGACCAGATGTTGCCAAACATACGCCTACTTTGCCCGTTGCCCTTGCATAACCATCGGCAGCATGGGCAGCTCCTTGTTCATGGGAAGTGAGAATATGCCTGATCTCATTTCTATATTTAAACAAAGCATCATATATATTCAGTACTGCTCCACCCGGATACCCAAAAATAGTATCTACACCTTGCTCTTTCAAGCACTGTACAAATATTTCCGCACCTGTTAATTTCAAAATATTACACCCCCAAGTTTGAATGCAGAATACTATATAGAAAATGAAGAATCATAGTTAGTGTACAGTGTACACCTGACAGCATACAGTTCAGCTAACAGGAGAGTATTCACCTAAATTATCAGAATAAATAATGTTTACAATTTCAGTAATTAAGATTTAATAGTAGAACTATGAACCGTAAACTGTTAACTGCAAACTAACTAAAATTCTCAATTCTGCATTCTCAATTCTCAATTCTTCAAAACTGCTCCCGTAGAAGCTGATGTTACAAGCTTGGCATACCTTGCTAAATAACCTTTTTTCACCTTTGGTTCCGGTGCTTTCCACTCTGCAAATCTACGGTCGATTTCCTCCTGTGGAAGCTCAACATCCAGTCTGCCTTCTGGGATATTGATGCTAATTATATCCCCTTCCCTTACGATGGCAATAGGTCCGCCTTCCATTGCTTCAGGCGATACATGTCCTATGGCCGCCCCTCTGGTAGCCCCTGAGAACCTGCCATCAGTAAGTAGGGCTACATCTTTATCCAAACCCATGCCGCATATTGCTGATGTAGGTGACAGCATTTCTCTCATACCTGGGCCGCCTTTAGGACCTTCATAGCGAATAACGATTACATCTCCTTTATGAATTTGTCCGCCAAGAATTGCTTTGATAGCTGACTCTTCAGAGTCAAAAACTCTGGCAGGACCTTTATGCACTAACATTTCTTGTGCTACTGCAGAACGCTTTACCACTGCACAATCCGGCGCCAGATTTCCTTTTAGAACAGCAATGCCTCCGGTTATGCTGTAAGGTTTATCTATCGGCTTGATAATGTTATAATCTTGTACTGCTGAGTTTTTTATATTTTCTCCAACTGATTTTCCTGTTACAGTAGGTAAATCAAGGTGTAATAAATTTTTCTTGCTAAGTTCATTCATCACTGCCTGTACGCCACCAGCTTGGTAGAGGTCCTGGATATGGTGAGGTCCTGCCGGAGCTAATTTACACAAATTAGGTGTTTTACTGCTAATATCGTTTGCAATATCGAGATTTAGCTTTACACCCGCTTCATGTGCAATTGCTGGCAGGTGCAGCATAGAATTGGTAGAACATCCGAGTGCCATATCTACCGTTAATGCGTTTTCAAAAGCTTTTGGCGTTAATATATCACTTGGTTTAGTATCGTTTGCTAATAATTCCATAATTTTTATTCCTGCCATCTTTGCCAATCTGATTCTTTCTGCATATACTGCAGGAGTAGTTCCATTTCCTGGTAGTGCCAAGCCTAACACTTCACTTAAGCAGTTCATTGAATTTGCAGTAAACATTCCCGAGCATGAACCGCATCCGGGACATGCATAGTCTTCTACCATTAACAGCTCTTCATCACTCATCTTTCCGACCTGTACTTCTCCAACGGCTTCAAAAACGCTACTCAAATCCAGATCTTTATTATTCTTTCTTATTGACAACATTGGTCCACCGCTGATAACCACTGTAGGAATATCCAATCTAGCTGCTGCCATCAGCATACCCGGAACGATTTTATCACAATTCGGTATAAGCACAAGTGCATCTAAACCGTGAGCAATGGTCATCGCTTCTATAGAATCTGCAATAAGCTCTCTAGAAGCCAATGAATATTTCATTCCGATATGTCCCATCGCAATACCATCACATACACCAATAGCAGGAAATTCTAAAGGTGTACCCCCTGCCATCCTGACACCGGCTTTTACCGCTTCTGCTATTTTGTCGAGATGGATATGTCCCGGAATCACTTCATTTTTTGCGTTTACTACGCCTATTAATGGGCGATTGATTTCTTCATCGGTTAATCCCATCGCTTTAAAGAGGGATCTATGAGGTGCTTTCTCTAATCCTTTTTTTACACTATCACTTCTCAATATATTCAACCCCTTTACTTTTTATTTATAAACTTCAAATTTTTAACACTATCATATAGATTCTCTTGAAACTTTGTGCGGCATTCATCCTGACCTACAGGGAGCCAGGTTTTCTACCGCAGTCGTTATAAAGTTCAG
>JASGMB010000013.1 GCA_030156665.1 Clostridiales bacterium | reverse complement strand
TTCCCATCCTCAGTGGATGATAGAAGATTGGTTAAAAAAATATGGTTTTCAATTTACCGAAGAACTGTGTAAAGCAAATAATAAAGTGCCTGAATTATGTGTACGGGTTAATATGCTAAAAGTAACTCCGGATGAATTAATAAAGCAATTGAATGAGAATAGTGTAAAGGCTGTACAGGGGAAGTATTGTGATGAGGCTTTGATCCTTAAAGAAGTTGGCAATATAGATGATTTAGATGTCTTTCAGCAAGGACTGTTTCAAGTCCAGGATGAAAGCTCGATGCTTGTATCGAAAATACTGGACCCTCAGCCTGATGAATTTATCATTGATGTATGTTGTGCACCCGGTGGAAAAACTACACATATTGCACAGTTGATGCAAAATAAAGGAAAAGTATTGGGATGGGATATACATCCACATAAAATTAAATTAGTTCAGACTGCGGCGAAGCGGTTAGGTTTGGAAATCATTGAAGCAAATGTTCATGATGCAACAGTTGAAGTACAAGTACTATGTGGTCGAGCAGATAGAGTATTAGTAGATGCACCGTGTTCGGGGTTAGGAATTATCCGCAGAAAACCTGACATTAAATGGAACAAAGCTTATGAATCATTGGAAAATATCGTACATTTACAAAAAGAAATTTTACAGGTATCATCAAAATATGTAAAACCGGGAGGGTATTTGGTATACAGTACTTGTACCATTCAAGACGAAGAAAATATACACATAATAGAAAACTTTTTAGAAAAAAATACTCACTTTATTTTAGAGAATATTGAGAAGTATTTACCGGATACTTTAAAAAAAGAATCTGCAAAACAGGGCTATATACAGCTATTTCCTCATATTGATGATATAGACGGTTTTTTTATATGCAAACTTAGACGGAAAATCTGAAGGGAGAAATCTACTTGGAGCAAAAAGTTAACTTAAAAGATTTAACCTTTGATGAATTAGAAAAATTTTTTCTAAATATTCATCAGCCAAAATATAGGGCAAAACAGGTGTTTCAATGGCTTCACCGAGGGGTGACTGATTTTGATCAGTTGACTAATTTATCAAAAGAATTAAGGCATCAATTAAAAGAAATCAGTTATATCAGTACACTTTCTATTGCAGAAAAGTATCAATCTAAGTTAGATGGAACTATTAAATACTTGTTGCGTCTAAATGATGGAAATTTAATCGAGAGTGTAATTATGAAATACAAGCATGGCATTTCTATATGTATATCTACACAAGTTGGATGTAGAATGGGATGCAATTTTTGTGCGTCCACAATAGGTGGATTGGTTAGACACCTCACTCCCGGAGAGATGATAGACCAGGTGATTTTTCTACAGAAAGATATACAGGATAGAATTTCTAATATTGTTTTAATGGGAATAGGGGAACCTTTGGACAACTATGATAATGTAATAAAATTTTTAAAAAACGTAAATCATCCAGCAGGAATAAATATCGGATATAGACATATTACTTTATCTACCAGTGGATTAGTACCTGGTATTATAAAGTTGTCTAAAGAAAATATGCCAATAACTCTTTCCGTTTCCCTCCACGCGCCCAATGATAAAATTCGAAACACAATTATGCCGGTAAATAGAAGTTACAATATAGACAAAGTTTTAGAAGCGTGTAAAATATATACTGAGATTACAAAAAGAAGAATAACTTTTGAATATGCAATGATTGCAGGAGTTAATGACAGTGCAGAAAATGCAGAAGAATTAAGTACTAGGATTAAAGGTATGTTATGTCATGTAAATTTAATACCAATCAATAAAATTAAGGAAAAAGAGTATTCAAGAAGTTCTGATAAAAAAATTAATACATTTAAAGCGATATTAGAGAAAAAAGGAATTTCAACAACTGTAAGACGTGAGCTTGGTGGTGATATTAATGCTTCATGTGGTCAACTCAGAAGAGGTCATTCAGAAAATTAGCTTTCAAGGGGGAAAAAGAGTGAAGATAGGGGCATTTACTGATAAAGGAAAGACAAGGGAAGTTAATGAAGATAATTTCTTTGTATCAGATTTTAATGATGAAACTGGAGTTGGGTTTTGTATTATTGCAGATGGCATGGGAGGGCATAATGCTGGAGAGGTAGCAAGTAAAATTGCTATTGATGAAATTCGAAGTTATATTAAAGAATTTTATAATGACGATATGACCGACCAAGAAATTATTAAAATGCTGCAAGAAAGCATGAAAAAGGCAAACACAGTTATTTATAATAAAGCCCTTGAAGATGAGGCATATGCTGGGATGGGTACAACGGCAATCCTTTGTTTTATTCACCACAGCCATTTATATATTGCTCATGTTGGTGATAGTAGAGCATACTTAATACGTGGAAATAATATGAAACAGATCACTACTGACCATTCTATAGTCGAAGAATTGATAAATAGTGGTAGCATTACAAGAAAAGAAGCTGAAAATCACCCACAAAAAAATGTAATCACCCGGGCATTAGGTGGAGATAAAGATACAAAAATCGATATTTATATTCAGGAATATATGCACAATGATAATGTACTAATTTGTACCGATGGTTTAACCAATATGCTAACCAATATGGAAATACTGTCTGAAATCAATAGTTGTGATAATTTACAGATGGTAGTAGAAAAACTTATTTCACTTGCAAATGACAAGGGTGGGTTGGATAATATCACTGTTGTATTATTAAGTTTATAAAAAGTTTACTAATAAGCGACTGAAGTAATTTGACGAAAATAATAATATTTTGCACAAATCACCATTTATAGATTAGAAGAGGTGTAAAAATGATTGGGAACGTATTAGGTAATAGATACGAGATTATAGAAAAAATAGGTGGAGGAGGGATGGCATTAGTCTACAAGGCACGGTGTAAACTTCTTAACCGCTTCGTTGCTATCAAAGTCTTACGAAGTGAACTTACAGAGGATGAAGAATTTATAAGTCGATTTAGTATTGAATCACAAGCAGCAGCCAGTTTATCGCATCCTAATATTGTCTCAATATATGACGTTGGTCAACAGGACGATATATATTACATTGTAATGGAATATATAGATGGAATAACTTTAAAAGAATTAATTACCAAAAATGGGGCCTTATCTTGGAAGGATGCATTGAATTATTCAGTACAGATTTGCTCTGGATTGGAACATGCTCACAAAAAGCATATTGTACACAGAGATATTAAACCTCATAATATTATGATTACAAAAGATGGGATGGTAAAAGTAACTGACTTCGGTATCGCAAGAGCAGCTACATCGGCAACGCTTACTTTAGGAGGTAATACCATAGGTTCTGTTCACTATTTTTCTCCTGAACAGGCAAGGGGAGGTTATACCGATGAAAAATCGGATATTTATTCTTTAGGCATTGTGATGTATGAGATGCTTACCGGACGAGTCCCCTTTGATGGTGAGAGTCCTGTTGCGGTAGCTATTAAACATATTCAAAGTCAACCTATACCACCTAGTCATTTAAATAAGAATATCCCTATTGCTTTACAGTCAATTATATTAAAAGCAATTAGCAAAGAACAAAGTAGGCGGTATCCCTCAGCGACGTCTATGCTTAAAGATTTATATAAAGCTTTTGATCATCCTAATGAAGATTTTATTGAGGAAGGGAATATTGACGATTCTCCCACACAAAAGATACCTATTATTAATATTGATGGAAGTGAAGAGATGGGAAAAAAGAAAAAGAAATCTAAAAAAGAAGATAAAATTGCAGTAATTGCGGCGATCATTACTTCTTTGTTTATTATAGGAGCTATATCTTTTGTTGGATATAATATGATTCAAAACTATTTAGTTGCCAATAAAAATACTCAGCAAAGTGTGCCTAATCTTATTGGGAAAGACATAAGTACTATAAAGTCATTTTATAGTGATCCTGAAAAGTTTAATATTGTAGAAGTACAACAGGTATATAGTGATGAATATGCACAAGGTGAAATTATTTCTCAAGAGCCTATTGCAGATATGATTGTAAAATTACCCGAGACAATTAAAGTCACTGTAAGCAAAGGACCTAGAATGATTAAAGTGCCCGAACTTACAAATAAGGAATATCGACAAGCGGAAATAGAGTTAGAAAGAAATGAACTAAGTTATAAAGTGATATATGAATTTCATGACACTATTCCAGAAGGGATAGTTATACGGCATGTACCTGAAGCTGATGTTGAAGTAAAAGCAGGTGATATCGTTAATTTATATGTAAGCAACGGAAGAGAAGTTAAAATGGTTAAAGTGCCTGATTTTATTGGGAAATCTGAAGATGAAGTGATCAAAATGATTGCTCAGGTTGGTTTAGTAAAAGGACATATTAAAACCGAAATAAGTACTGAACCTAAAAATACGGTTATTGGACAGAGTATTCCTGCTAATACAGAAGTAGAAGAAAAAACTGCAATCGACTTAGTAGTGAGTGGAGGACAACTGACTGATGAAAGGGAACGTTATATAAATATTAACCTTCCTCAAGATAAAGATACAGTGAAAGTGAAAGTTGTTGCAAATAGCAATGAAGGTTCAAAAGTCGTATATCAAAAAACTCATGATAGAGATGACAGTCCTGTAACAGTTAAGTTGACAGGCAAAGGTATCATTTCAATTCAAGTTTATTTTGATAATATACTGAAGGCAGAAGATACAATAGATTTTGGAGAGTGATGTTGCATAATGCCCAAAGGCATCATTATAAAAGGTATTGGCGGTTTTTATTATGTAAAAGTTAATAATAAAATTATTGAGTGTAAGGCTAGGGGAAAATTTAGAAAGAGCAATATGATACCTATGGTAGGAGACTATGTTGAGGTTTCGGTATTACCAAATGATGTAGCAAAAGGAAGTATAGACAATATTTACCCAAGGACTACTGCGTTAGTTCGTCCGCCTGTTGCAAATGTAGAACAACTGGTGATTGTAGTTGCAGTTCGTAAACCGGATCCAAACTTATTGCTTTTAGATAAACTTATCATTGCTGCAGAGCTTAACAAACTTAGTATTATTATATGTTTAAATAAAATCGATCTTGACGAGGAGAAAACGTACATTCATCAATATAATATATATCAGTCTGCCGGATATAAAGTTATATGCACAAGTATACATACGCATCAAGGAATTGATGAATTGAAAAATTTACTAAAAGGGAAAATATCAGCTTTTGCAGGTGTCTCTGGCGTTGGAAAATCTAGTTTATTAAATGCCATTGATTCCGAATATAGATTGGAAACAGGTGAAGTAAGCAAAAAAATTGCAAGAGGAAAACATACTACTAGGCACGTAGAATTGTTAACGTTAGAGGATGGTGGCTATGTAGTAGATACTCCTGGTTTTAGTTCTATGGAAGTAATAGATATACAAGCCGGTGAATTATCCTATTTGTTTAAAGAATTTATAAAATATTTTCCTTTATGTAAATTTAGAGGATGTACGCATACTGTCGAGCCAGGGTGCGGTGTGATTGAAGCTGTCAATGAAGGGAAAATATCTGATTCCAGATATCAAAACTATATACAATTATATAATCAACTAAAAAATAAAAAGGAGTGGGAGCGATGATAAAAATAGCACCGTCTATATTATCAGCTGACTTTGCAAAACTTGGAGAACAAATTGAATTGGTTGAAAAAGGAGGAGCTGATTTACTTCATATTGATGTTATGGATGGTCATTTTGTACCGAATATTACAATAGGACCTCCGGTAGTTGAGTGTATTAGAAAATCAAGCAAACTTGAGTTTGATGTCCATCTCATGATTGAAAATCCGGAAAAATATATTGACAATTTTGTGAAAGCAGGTGCAGATATTATTTCGATTCATGTAGAATCTACAAAACATGTTCATAGATGTATACAGATGATTAAAAAACATGGTATTAAAGCCTGTGTTTCATTAAATCCTTCAACACCTTTAGAAGTTGTTGACCATCTATTGGATGATTTAGACATGATTTTATTGATGACAGTAAATCCGGGATTTGGAGGACAAGCATATATTCCTGCAATGACTGCAAAAATAGAATCTTTAAAGAAAAAAATTAGTGATTACAAAAAGCAAATTGATATACAGATTGATGGTGGTATTAGTGTGGATAATATCTATCAAGTTACGAAAGCGGGTGCAAATGTTATTGTAGCTGGTTCAGCTATATATAAGTCCGATAATGTAGCGGATACCATCTCAAAAATGAAGGAACTAGCATATCGGTGGTAATCTATGAGAGGGTGGATTATTTCAAATGGTAGTATGGGAAATTACAGTTTTTACAAAAATAAAATTACTCAATCCGATTTGATTATCTGTGCCGATGGTGGTGCCATACATGCGGAAAAGATGGGAATTATACCACATGTTATAATAGGCGATTTGGATTCTATAGAAAATAATTGTAATAATAGAATGCTTTCTAAAGAAGTTAAATTTATAAAGTATTTAACAGACAAAGATGAAACAGATACCCAATTGGCAGTTGAATATGCTATTCAGAATGGGTGTAGCGAAATTATTTTGATAGGTTGTTTAGGAAGTAGGTTTGACCATTCGTTTGCCAATGTTTCTCTATTGAAGTTCATCTTAGATAGAAAACGTAAAGGTATGATATTAAATGAAAACAATGAAATATATCTTATTGATAATTGCATTCAATTAAAAGGTAAAATAGGAGAAAAAGTATCTTTGCTTCCCATTACAAAAGAAGTGAATGGGATTACAACCGACGGTCTTCAATATGCATTGCAAAATGCACAAATGATATTTGGTATCCCAAATGGTGTGAGCAACGTATTTGTTCAACCCAATGTTAAAATTAGTATCAGAAAAGGGCTTCTCCTAGTTATAAAAGCACACGATTAATATGGGTAGAGCTGTAAATTTTAATTAAAACTCATGCGAAATTCACCTTGTCTGCAAGCAAACAGATTTTCTGTTGCAGTTGTTATAACATTTGTTGCTATATTATAATTAACCAACTTTAAAACTAAATATTATGATTTAAAGTTGGTTAATTTCATCGATAACTACATTAATTTATTCTTAAATTTAAATATTGGTTATCGATATTTTTTATGAAATAAAAGTAGTATTAGTAATCACGAAATTTGGCTTACTGAATATACTGTTAATAGAATGGTATAGGAGGTGTGCCTTTTATTATGGCTGGTAAACGGAAAACTTTTGGGCTTATATTAGGAACGGTTGGGATAGGTATACTACTTGCGTCAGTTGTACCTTTAGGAATACTGGTTATATTAGAAGGTGCAATCCTAATAGGAATAGGGTGGTTATTTTTAAGCAATGGATAAGTTCAAATAAAAAGTGAGGTGTTAATATGAAAATCGTGGTATTAAAAATGCCTAAGTTTCTAGGAAAAGTACTTAAAGTAGTATTTAGGATTAATTAAGGGTAGTACATAGATATCATAGGAAAATAAATGAGCAGTAGTGTAACTTATGACCTTATGACCCTACTGCTCCTTAAGATTTCCCACTTGCTTTTCTTTTTATATTGCTCTTGTTACTTTATTTGAACGTAAACAACGAGTACAAGCATAAATGGTTTTAGGAGTACCATTCACAATAGCTCTAACTTTTCTAACATTAGCTTTCCATGTTCTATTTGATCTTCTGTGGGAGTGACTTACTTTTATTCCAAAACTTACGCCTTTTCCACAAACATCACATTGTGCCATCTATATACACCTCCTTAAAAGATATCAACCCAACTTCCGTTTCCAGTAAAACAATAATATTTTAACAAAGGTAAGTTGATTTTGCAAGGGTTTTATGAAAAGGGGTAGTAATAAATTTAAAAATATATTAAAATAATTACTAATCTAACTACAGGTTCTGAACTGATCAATGAGAAATTTAGAATAAATTTAATAGAAAAAAGTAGTATTGAAATAAAAAGTATATACTAATCTTATATGAGAAAATTTTTGAATGGAGGTAAAAGTATGGTGGGAAAATTAGACACTGATAGAGGAAGTATTATAATACCAGCCGAAGTGATAGCAAACATGGCAGGAATAGCTACTACTCAGTGTTATGGGGTAGTAGGAATGGCATCCCGTAACAAAGCTGACGGTTTAGTAAACCTTTTGAAAAAAGAAGCTCTCAATAAAGGGATTAAAGTAGTTTTTGATGAGAACTATTTAGTGATTGATTTGCATATAATTGTTGAATACGGTGTAAACATATCAGCAATTTGTGAAAATATAGTAAGTAATGTTAAATATTCTATTGAATCTATTACAGGATTTAAGGTAAAAAAAATCAATGTATATGTTGAAAGCATTAGAGTTGAAGAATAGTGAGGGGGATAAGTTTTGATACTAAGACAAATAGATGGAAAAATACTAAAGAGAATGATTATATCTGCAGGAAATAATCTTGAAAATAATAAAAAAAGAGTCGACGAGTTAAATATTTTTCCTGTACCTGATGGCGATACCGGAACAAACATGTCCCTTACCCTCCTTACAGCGGCGAAAGAACTAGAACAAAAAAGTGGCAGTTCTGTTTCTGCGATTGCGGATACATTAGCAGTTGCTTCGTTACGAGGTGCAAGAGGAAATTCGGGGGTTATTTTGTCACAACTTTTTAGGGGATTTGCTAAAGAATTAAAAGGTTATAATGCTATTAATGCTAAGGTTTTTGCTCAAGCATTGCAAAGAGGTGTTAATACAGCATATAAGGCAGTGATGAAACCTACCGAAGGTACTATCTTAACTGTTGCACGGGAAGGAGCAAAAGCGGCTGTTGCTGCAAGTGAAACGGATGATAACATAATAGTTGTTTTTGAAGAAGCGATAGAGCATGCAAAAGAGATTCTTAATAAGACGCCTGATATGTTGCCAGTTCTAAAACAAGCAGGAGTAGTGGATGCTGGTGGAAAAGGACTTATCTATATTTTAGAGGGAGCTTTGAAGGTTTTAAAGTTAGATGAAGAAGTTCAACTGAATGAACAAAACGACGCAGAACAGGAACAAAATGGAACTCAAAATACTCCAAGCACAATTGATAACATTGAATTTACATATTGTACAGAATTTTTAATTATGAAAAAAGGGAATTTTTTTGATGAAATTAATTTTAAAAGAGCCATCGAAGCTCAAGGTGATAGTACTTTAATTATTAACGATAATGATATTATAAAAGTGCATATACACACGAATAACCCTGGCATTGTTATACAAGAGGCTTTAAAAGTAGGGGAATTGACAAATATAAAAATTGATAATATGAAAGAACAACATCAGCATATTGTTACTCAAAATACAAATGACATTCTAGAAAAAGACAAAATTAGTGAAAATAAGAAATATGGATTTATTGCAGTTGCTGTGGGTGAAGGAATCATCAATGTGTTTACAGATTTAGGTGTGGATAAGGTCATCAAAGGTGGACAGACAATGAATCCAAGTACTGAGGATATTTTAAAAGCTGTCAATGATATACAGGCAAAAAATATCTTTGTATTAGCTAATAATAAAAACATTATTCCAGCTGCTGAACAAGTAAAGAGATTAACAAATAAAAATATAATTATAATTTCATCAAAAAGTATTCCACAAGGTATTAGCGCAATGCTTGCTTTTAACCCAGAATTAGAAGTTGAAGAAAATCATAAAATGATGGTTGAAGCTTTATCAAAGGTAAAAACCGGACAAGTTACCTATGCTGTAAGAAATACTACAATTGATGATAAAGAAGTGCTGGAAGGGGATATTTTAGGTATTAGGGATGGCCAGATTAATGTCATTGGTAAGGATGTTAATTCAGTGTGTCAACAGCTACTTGAATCTTTAGTTGATGAGGAAAGCTCAATTATATCAATATTTTATGGGCATGATATTGATGAGCAAACCGCAGAACAACTTTCTGAATTTATAGAAAATTCTTTTCCAGATTGTGATGTGGAAATACATAATGGTGACCAACCATTATATTATTATATCATTGCTGTAGAATAACTTAACTTTATAAAAATTACCTTATAAAAATTTTGTACAATCAAATTATTCACTATTGAGGGATAACCCCCTCTATTTTTTTGACTGAACAGTGTCTGGAGGTGATTACAATATCTGAATCTTTAACAAAGGATATAAGCTTTGTAAAGGGTGTTGGAGAAGCAAGAGTGAAACTTTTGAATAAGCTTGGAATTCAAACTATTGAAGATATATTATATTATTTTCCGCGCAATTATGAGGATCGTACTAAAATGAAAAAAATAATAGAATTGATAGACGGAGAAATCGTATGTATAAAAGCGATTGTATTTTCTCGAATGGCTGTTAAGAAGATAAGAAAAGGGCTTAGTATTTATAAGCTTGTGCTTAGAGATGATACAGGGACCATTACTGCTACATGGTATAATCAAAAGTACCTTTCACATACTTTTTCTATTGGAGAGACATACGTCTTTTATGGCAAGATTTCTATTAAATACGGTAAAAAAGAAATTTTAAACCCTATTTTTGAAAAAAATAATAGCAGTGGTAAATATACTCAAAAAATTGTTCCTGTATACTCTCTGACTTCTTCACTGACTCAAAAAGTATTTCAAAGCATCGTGGGTAATTGTTTAGCACTAGTTACAGGTAGCATAAAAGAATATCTACCCCATTGGATACGAAAAAAATATAACCTTGCAGAAATAAATTACTCCTTAAAAAATATACATTTTCCTACTAGTTATAAGAGTTTCATGGAAGCAAGGAGAAGGTTTGTATTTGAAGAATTTTTATTTTTGCAATTAGGTTTATTTAGTATGCGAAATAAATATCAACAGCTACAGGGAATAAAATTTAGACCTGTTAAAGAGTTGCAGACTTTTATAGACCGATTATCTTTTAAGCTGACAGAAGCACAGAATAGGGTTATTCGGGAAATTCAAGGTGATTTGCAAAAAGAGAAACCAATGAATAGACTGGTACAAGGTGATGTTGGGTCAGGTAAAACAATAGTTGCAGCATTAGCTATGTATATCAGCGTAAAAAATGGTTATCAAGCTGCTTTGATGGTTCCTACAGAAATACTGGCAGAACAACATTTTAAAAGTTTTAGTAAGTTGTTTCAAAATGAAAATATTCATATATGTATGTTAACCGGAAGCATTTCTAAAAAGCAAAGGAAAATATTGCTTGATGGCATTAAACAAGGGAATATTGACATGATTATTGGAACTCATGCTTTGATACAAGAAGGTGTGGAATTCTTTAACCTTGGCCTGGTAGTAACGGATGAACAGCATCGCTTTGGAGTAAAACAGAGGGCTATATTAGCCGCAAAAGGTAAAAATCCACATATTTTAGTAATGACTGCAACACCTATACCTCGTACGTTAGCGCTGATTCTTTATGGTGATTTAGATATCTCAATCATTGACCAATTACCACCCGGAAGAAAAAAGGTTAATACTTATGTGGTGGATGATACGATAAGAAACAGGATATATGAATTTATAAGAAAACAGGTTTTGGAGGGCAGGCAAATTTATGTAGTTTGTCCGTTAGTTGAAGAATCAGAAGATATGGAGATGACATCAGCAGTAAAATTTGCCAATACGTTAAAAGAAGTTGTATTTCCAAACTTTAATGTGGGTTTATTACACGGAAAAATGAAACCAGATGAAAAGGAATCTGTCATGAGAAGTTTTGTAAAAGGTAATATTAATATTTTAGTATCAACTACAGTGATTGAGGTAGGCGTAAACGTTCCTAACGCAACGATAATGGTGATTGAAAATGCAGAGAGATTTGGACTTTCTCAGCTGCATCAGTTACGTGGAAGGGTAGGGAGAGGGGAGTACCAATCCTATTGTATTCTATTTAATACAAGTAGCTCTACTGTAGCTCATGAGAGAATGAAAATAATGCAAGAAACCAGTGATGGATTTAAAATTGCAGAGAAAGATTTAGAATTAAGGGGTCCAGGAGAATTTTTTGGGACACGGCAACATGGTTTGCCTGATCTAAAAATTGCTAATCTTTTTGCAGATCTTGATTTATTGAAATTAGCACAAGAAGCAGCATATGATCTGTTAGCTCAAGATTCGAACTTAGTAGAGAAAGAAAATGAGGTGTTAAAAGAAAGACTACTGAGTCTATTTTGGAATAGGGCAGATGAAATGGCATTTAATTGATAGCAAAGTTAAAAATATGCAGTAAAATCCTTTATTATTTTTTATGAATTTAAAATGATATATTTCATTTATTTGCTATATTATGTTATCTTTATATAATTTGTAAACATTCTTAAGCACAATGCTGCCAATGCCTTCCTGTATATGAATAAATTACTTGTTTAATATTTTGTAAACTACATATATTAATAATGAACCAAACAACAGGAGGTGAAAAAGGATGGCTAACAGAAATAATAGAAAGTTAGTTCCTGAAGCTAGAGCAGCATTAGATAAGTTCAAATATGAAGTAGCTAGTGAAATTGGTGTTAATTTAAAACAAGGTTATAATGGAGATTTAACAGCTAAACAAGCAGGTTCAGTTGGTGGATATATGGTTAAGAAAATGATCCAACAGGTTGAACAGGGGATGGCAGGTAAACAGTATTAATATATAGAAGAAAAGGAATAGCCAAATGGCTATTCCTTTTCTTCTATATATTAACAATTGACCACATATGTTATCAAGAAAATATTAGTCGTTTTATGAAATAATTATATAAAGCATTATAAGAATATGTCTAAAAGTGTTGACTTTTGTGTTAGTTTATATAAAATAGACATATAAGAAAATATGAATTTCTTGGAGGAATAAACTTGAGAGTAATTTCTGGCTCTGCCAAAGGTCATAAGTTAAAGAGCCCGAAAGGAATGTCGACACGTCCAACGACAGATAGAATCAAAGAATCTTTATTCAATATAATTGCAGCTTATATCCCTGGTGCGTATGTATTGGATTTATTTGCAGGCACTGGAAATCTAGGAATAGAATCATTGAGTAGAGGAGCAGAGTTTGCCATATTTGTTGACAAAAGTCCAGTAGCTGCTAAGATTATTTTAGAGAATCTAACACATACTAAACTCAGTCAAAAAGCTCAGATATATACTTGTGATTGGTTTAGTTTTATAAATAAATTTGATACTACTTATAAAAAATTTGATATTATTTTTATGGACCCCCCGTATAGTCAAGAATTTATTGTTCCTGTTTTACGGGAGATTTGGAAAAAGCGACTACTTAAAGAAGACGGTATGATTATCGTTGAAAGAGAAAAGACTGATGTTATTTCAGAAATCATTGAAGGATTTAGGATAGTGCGTGAGAAAGAATATGGTAGAACAGTTATTACAATGCTCAGGTATAATAATTATGATTAGGATGAATATAATATGAAAATAGCAGTGTACCCAGGTAGTTTTGATCCAGTAACAAATGGTCATTTGGATATTATTCAAAGAGCTTCTAAGATATTTGATAAAGTAATAGTAAGCATTTTGCAAAATAGTAATAAAGTACCTATGTTTACTGTTGAAGAGAGAATATATTTTTTAAGACAAGTAACTAAAAACTTAGATAACGTGGAAGTAGATTCTTTTTCAGGTTTATTGGTAAACTATATGAAACAAAAGTCTGCAAAAGTTATTATTAAAGGACTTCGTGCAGTTTCTGACTTTGAATATGAGTTTCAAATGGCATTAATGAATAATAAATTAAATCCAGAAATTGAAACATTATTTATGATGACTAGCAGTAAATATTCATATTTGAGTTCAAGTATTGTGAAGGAAGTTGCACGTTTAAGGGGATGTTTAAAAGGATTAGTTCCTGATGAAATCATCTTTGAAATTGTCAACAAGATAAGAAAAACCAGGGGGTAATATTTATGGAGGTTCTCTCACTAATAGATGAACTAGAGGATGTGGTAGAAAAAGGAGTACCCATTCCAGTATTGGGAAAATGTATGGTAGATAAAGAAGAAATTTTGGAACTGATACAGGAGATCCGATTGAAGCTTCCCGATGATTTAAAGCAAGCTAAATGGGTAAAAGAAGAAAGAAAACGAATATTATTGGAGGCTCAAAATGAAGCGAATAATGTTATTAAAGAGGCTGAAAGTAAGATTGCTTCATTAATTGACGAACATGAGCTTACAAAAAAGGCTTATGAACAGGCAAGTGAAATTATATCAAATGCTCAGAAAAACGCTCGGGAAATCCGTTTAGGAACAAAGGAATATGCAGATGAAATTTTATCAAATTTAGAAAGGGTTATTCAGGAGGCCCTCGAGGTTTTACATAAGAATAGACAAGAATTAAAAAAGTGATTGCTCCAAAGTAATCACTTTTTTAATGTTTATTTTTATTAAAGGTAGTGGTTAGTACCACAAATATACAAAACATTACTAAAAAGAATAAAAGATTACCTAGATAAATAATGGATAAATATAAACTTTCTAATATATTTTGATTTGTCACTTTTGTGAAAGATTTATTGTATTGCGATAAAACTGTTGTACTTAAAGGTGTATAATAAAGTAATAAGTATGTGTAAATAGCGGAGAAAATTCCATGAAGCCCTTTGCCTAGTATGTACGGACCAATACTAATATTCATCTTAGTAATAATACTCATTACCTGGCTGTGTATGGATAAACCGGCCCAGCCTAAAATGAAGCTTGTAACCATTAGTTTTTGTATAAAAGGAAGCGCCAGGTGTGTGCTAATCATTTTAATTCCTGTTGTAATTTCAAATAAACCACTTGCTATTGCAGGAAGTAATACTTCTTCTATCCCAAGAGGAACTAAAAAAATACTTAAAAGTTGTGACAATATTTGGATTATTTTTAAGTATTTTAATAAGTTGATTAAAACAGAAAAAAATACGATAAATCCTCCTATTTTTAATAAAAGATTCACAGAATTTTTAATAGCATCTCCGAATAGTTCTCCGAAACTTCGACCATCATTTTCTCTAACCATTTTTAACTGTTTTATAACTCTTTTTAAGAAAAGACTGAGACTTTGCTTTCTTTTATACGTTTTTGTTTTGTTTTTGCCGGATTTATAAAATCTAAAACATAAACCTACTGTTAAAGAACCTAAAAAATGAGCAATAAATAAAATAGAGCCAATAGCAGGCTGATGAAACATTCCTACAGCTACTGCTCCTAATATAAAAAGAGGACCTGAATTATTACAGAAAGTTAAAAGTCTTTCACCTTCGGTTTTTGTGCATAATCCTTTTTGTTTTAAGTCTACTATTACTTTTGCTCCTACAGGATAGCCACTGATAATACCCATTGCAAACGCAAAGGAGCCACTACCGGGTACATTAAATAATGGCCGCATGATAGGCTCAAGAATAATTCCTAATATATGGACAAGACCAAGATTGGTTAATAGTTCAGTAGCTACAAAAAAAGGAAAAAGCGAGGGAAATACAACGTTTAGGCATAGATTGATTCCTGATAAAGCAGCATCAAAACTTTGCTTAGGATTAAAGATTATTGTTAAAATAAATAATAAAACACATGCACATAAAAACAAAGATGACATATATATATTGAGAAAATATAATTTTTTTACTGTGTATTTATAAAAGCTATATATTAGAAGGACACAAATCATTATAATGAATATGTTGAACATTTTTATAATCCTTTCTGTTTATTTTTATTGATTAGATTTTGAAGTTAAAATAAATTTATAACCTCAACTATTAAAATCACATATGCATTGGATTAAATTTATTGTTTATCTATGATCAATTCTAATTACTGGTAGTGATGAAGTTATAAATGGTTTATATTTACAAATTTTGAGTGGTATATACTATATATATTTTTATATGTAATCCAATATGAAAAATTATGTAGGAGGTGATCAAAACGAAGAGAAGTCTTAAAATAGGCCTTGCACTGGGTTCAGGTAGTTCAAGAGGAATGGCACATATCGGAGTGATTGATGTACTGAAAAAATATAATATTTCTATAGATTTTGTTGCAGGCAGTAGTATTGGAGCAGTTATAGGGGCATTATTTTGTGCAGATGAAAATCTCGAGTATTTTACAAAATTAGTGGCAAGAATGCAAAGACAAACTGTACTTGACTTTTCTCTGTCCAAAAATGGATTGATTGCAGGTAATAAAATAAAGCAATTTTTAAATTTGCTTCTAAAAAATCGATCTTTTAAAGATTTACATATTCCCCTTGCAGTGGTAGCTACTGATTTAATAAAATGCGAAAGAGTCATCATAAATGAAGGGTCTTTGGCTGATGCATTGAGAGCTAGCATTTCTATACCTGGGGTTTTTGCTCCGGTTAAATATAATGATAAACTATTAGTGGACGGAGGAGTTATTGATCGCGTACCAGCTACAGTAGTAAAAGATATGGGGGCAGATATTGTTATTGCATCTGACGTTGGATTTAATGGAGGAGCTTTTCGTATCAGCAGTTTCTTTGACGTAATTATTCGCTCTTTAGGTATTATGGAAAGGGAGATTGTAAATTCACGTATTATATGTGCTGATATAACTATTAAACCAGATGTAGATGATATTAATCCTGCTTCTTTTGAACAATCTGAATTATGTGTACAAAGAGGTAGAGAGGTTACGGAAGATGCAATGCCTGAAATTATAAAATTAATTAGGATGAAAAATTGAGAATAAATAAATTTTTAAAATCACTGCCTAGTGTGTATGATTACATTAAATACTAAGCAGTGATTTTTTTACGCTCTATAGGATAACGGGTGACGTTAAATAATCCAATCTGCCTATACGTTTATCTTTTACAGGATAATAAAGACTATATAAATCTGTCGCTAAAAAGTCTAATTCCATCATTTGTTTCAATAAAGGATTACAGGAATGTTTATATGAGGAAGGTTTAATAATAATAGGGAGTGAGGCTTTTTGGTTTAACACTTTTAATAATTCCTTTCCTTTGGAATTCATTCCCAATACTCGTATATATTGCGGCCCTCCAAAAGTTTGAAATGTATTTAGTTTGTTCTGAGTAATTCCCAATAAGATATTAAACATAATTCTTTGCAATCGGGTACGTGTATATCTTTTGGTTTTAATTGCTGAAATAACTTCCTCCAATGTTCCAAATTTATGTGCAGCATTTTCAATCCTATTTTCCAGTCCTTCATTGACATCAGGAAAAGCTGACAATTCTATATGATTTAATCTTCTTAAAAAAGTTAAAATGGTAGTTTCAAAATGTTGTGTATAAATAGGGCATTTACCATTAGCCATTTCGCTATACAAAATATCATATGCCGATGAAGGCATGAAAGGTTTAATGGCCTTTATATCTTTCTTTTTCTGAATAAGATTTCTGATAGCTGTAGCACTTGCAATTTCATCCTTAAATTCTAAAGAATGATAACCGGTTTTATAACGTTTTATAGTAATTGGTTTAATATCACTATTTAATTTATACAATGCTTTTATATATTCAATAGCTAAAATATTATTAGGGGAAGAAACAATATCCTGTATGTAATGCTCAGAATATGCTTGTCCCATATAATGTACTATTGCTTTTGCACGGGCTTTTGCAAAACTGTTACCTTGATTTAAAAATTTTTTAAGCTGCAAAGAAAATTCTTCCGGTTCTTTTAATAAAATTTCGGCAATAGCCTTAAGAATATCAATATGGCCTAATTCACTTCCAAAACATAAACTGTCAATAATATTCAGACTATCAAGAATTTTAACTGCACCAAAAGAAAAAAATTCAGCAGATTGTAGTACATAACTAACAGGAAGTTCAATAACCAAATCGATACCATTTGTTAATGCCATTTTAGTACGTGCCCATTTGTCTAATAAAGCAGGCTCACCTCTTTGTATAAAATTTCCACTCATTACACAAATTACATAATCGGTTTCTGAGATTTTTTTAGACGATTCTAAGTGAAATTTATGTCCATTATGAAAAGGGTTATATTCAGTTATTAAGCCTAAAACTTTCATCAAAAATCACCTTGACAATAATTTATTTTATAGAAAAAAGGTTTTAACATTGTTTTTATCATAACATTTCATTAAAAGATACACAATATAGTATATATTATTCGTATTATTTAAGTTTTTACAATAAAATAATATTATAATATTGTATACAATAACCAAATCATATATAATAAAATATGATTTGTTCATTATTTTAAAAATTATAAAATGAAAAATGTTTTTATAATTTTAAAATAGTGGACAAATAAAACATTTGAATTCATTATAGCAGGAGGAGAATTAATATGAGTAATTTTATGCAAAAGATTAAAGAACAGGCAAAATCTAACAAGAAAAAAATTGTTCTTGCAGAAGGTTCGGAACCTAGAACAGTAAAAGCAGCTGCAGCAATCATCCAAGAAGGTATAGCTGATATTGTGTTAGTAGGAGATGAAAACGAAATTAAAAAGATTGCTGGAGATCTAGATATCTCAAAAGCGGAAATTGTTAATCCAGAGACCTCAAATAAGTTAGAAGAGTTTGTCAATACATTTTATGAAATGAGAAAAGCAAAAGGACTTACGTTAGAACAGGCTAGAGAGACGATGAAAAATCCCCTTTATTTTGGGGCAATGATGGTTAAAAAAGATGAGGCTGATGGTATGGTTGCGGGAGCAATTAACTCTACTGCAAATGTGTTAAGGGCAGCTCTTCAGGTTGTAAAGACTGCTCCAGACACTAAATTGGTTTCAGCTTTCTTTATAGAAGTGGTGCCTGACTGTCCTTACGGTGAAAATGGAATCTTTATATTTGCAGACAGTGGATTGGTTGAAAATCCGGATGCTGAAGCTTTATCTGAAATTGCTATTTCATCTGCACAATCTTTTAAAGCGCTTGTTGGAGCTGAACCCAAAGTAGCAATGTTATCTTATTCTACATACGGCAGTGCAAAAAGTGAATTGGTTGAAAAAGTACAATTGGCTACTAAACTTGCTAAAGAAAAAAGACCGGACTTAGCTTTAGATGGTGAACTCCAATTAGACGCTGCGATTGTTCCTGATGTAGGTAAGTCTAAAGCCCCTGAAAGTAAGATTGCTGGTCAAGCAAACGTTTTGATTTTCCCGGATTTAAATGCAGGAAATATTGGATATAAATTAGTTCAAAGATTGGCTAAAGCTGAAGCTTATGGACCAATTACTCAAGGTATTGCAAAACCTATAAATGATTTATCCAGAGGGTGTAGTGTAGAAGATATCGTAGGCGTTGTAGCAATTACATGTGTTCAGGCACAAAATAAGTAAAGGAGAGGTTAAAATGAAGATACTAGTTATTAATGCAGGCAGTTCATCTTTAAAGTATCAATTGTTTGATATGGATAAAGAAACTGTTATGGCAAAAGGTTTATGTGAAAGAATAGGAATAGAAGGATCTCAATTAAAGCATCAACCTAATGGAAGAGAAGCAATCACTATATCAAAATCCATGAAAAACCATGCTGATGCTATTAAAATGGTAATAGATGCTTTACTAGATGTAAATCATGGTGTTATTCAAGATATGGGAGAAATTGCTGCCGTAGGACATAGAATTGTACACGGTGGAGAGTATTTTAGCGGTTCGGTTGTCATTGATGAAAAAGTAAAAGCTGCAATCAACGAATGTGCTGCTCTAGCGCCATTACATAATCCACCGAACCTTATCGGTATTGAAGCGTGTCAGGAAGTAATGCCTGGCGTACCTATGGTAGGAGTGTTTGATACCGCATTCCATCAAACCATGCCTTCCGAAGCGTATTTATATGCAATACCTTATGAACTATATGAAAAGTATAAAATCAGAAAATATGGTTTCCATGGCACTTCGCATAAATATGTAGCGCAAAGAGCTGCAGCATTGTTAAATAAACCAATAGAAGATTTGAAAATTATCACTTGTCACCTAGGTAACGGTTCAAGTATTACTGCTGTAAAGAATGGAAAATCCATAGATACAAGTATGGGCTTTACCCCTCTTGCTGGCGTAGTTATGGGCACTCGATCAGGAACCATTGATCCTGCTATTGTTACATTTTTAATGGAAAAAGAAAACCTGTCTCTAAAAGAAGTTAATGACCTATTAAATAAGAAATCTGGGGTTTTAGGCCTATCAGGTATAAGCAGTGATTTTAGAGATATTGAGGCAGCAGCCAATGAAGGAAATAAAAGAGCTCAGCTTGCTTTAGAAATTTTTGAATACAGTGTTAGAAAATATATTGGAGAATATGCAGCACTTATGGGAGGCGTAGATGCAGTAGTATTTACTGCTGGTATAGGTGAAAATAATGGTGTAATAAGAAAAAGAATTTTAAAAGGTCTAGATTTTATGGGTATAAAAATAGAAGAACAAAAGAATAATATTAGAGGAAAAGAAATCGACATTAGTACGGAGGATGCAAAAGTCAGAACACTGGTTATTCCAACGAATGAAGAACTAATGATTGCACTTGATACGAAAAAGCTTGTTGAACAATAAATAGATTAAAAAGGCATCTTATTTAAGATGCTTTTTTTAATCTTATTTACTTGATTATGGAAAGAACGCTGCAAAAAGGCTTTTACCCTTGTAACTTGGTGATTGGAATCATATTCTTTAAACAAATTAAACGCACCCCCTTTTGTGTTTTTATATTGACAAAAGTTGTATAACTTAGTATAATATCTTTTGTTGACTATTGAGGTGGTTCTGTGATAATAGATTTATCTAGTATTTTAAAAGTTGAAGGTTCAAAGATTGATTTCAATTCTACTGTTGAAATTCAAGAGATAGAATTCATGGGTGACAAATATACTTTTTTAGAACCTATTAAAGTTGTAGGAAGTGTACGGAATGTAGGAGATACTTTACAACTAAATGCTCAGGTTTCAGGTAGAATGAATGTTAACTGTTACAGATGTATGAAAGATATAGAAAAAAATTTTAATTTTACAATGCAAGAAGTTTTAATTAATGATGACTTGCATCAGGTAAAGAATAAAGATAATGATTCAATTCATTTTCAAGGCAATCAAATTAATATTAGAGATATAATTATTGATAATGTATTAATGAATATATCTATGAAATATTTATGTTCACAGGATTGTAAAGGGCTATGTCCTTCATGTGGAGTGGATCTAAATATTAATAAATGTGAATGTAAAACTGAAAATATTGATCCAAGATTTGAAGTGTTAAAAAAATTACTTAATAATCAAGAGTAATTGCCTCAATAAGCTTTTACTAAGGAGGTGTTAATGATGGCAGTACCTAAAAGGAAAACATCTAAAGCGAGAAGAGATAAAAGAAGAGCACACTGGAAATTAGCGATTCCAGGAATGGTAAAATGTCCACAATGTCATGAATTTAAACTTCCTCATAGAGTTTGTGAAGCGTGTGGGTATTACAAAAATAAAGAAGTTGTAAAAGTAGATGCTTAAATATTGCTTAATAAAATTATATTTATAGGTAAAAAACAAAGTATACGATTTGTTGTAATCGTATACTTTGTTTTTTTATGGGCAAATATAAATATAACGTTTACAGCAACAAGTATTACAGTATTTTATGAAAAGGTGTAAAAGACTGTTTAATTGGTTTAAATAGGATGGTGAAGTATTTGGATACATTTATAAGTTATTTTATGACAAGTGTATTTGTTGGAACAATTGGTAGAGTTTATTTACTTAGAGTAGATTACCGACAGTACCCAAGTTACCCAAGAGGCGTGATTATGCATTTAACTTTTGGATTAATAGGTGCTGCACTAGGAGCTATTGCAATTCCTGCATTAATACATAAAGATTATGCGGCTGTGACATTTCTCGCACTTGCAGCTGAGCAATTTCGAAATATTCGAACAATGGAACGGGAAAATCTTACAAATATTGAAGAAATTGAGTTGGTTCAGAGAGGGAAATCTTACATTGAAGAAATAGCAAAAATATTTGAAGCGCGAAACTATATTGTTGTATTATCTTCACTAACAACTTCAGCATTATTATATTATTTTAATAATAAATATTTAGCAATTTTCGCAGGAATATTGGTCTTAATAATATTAAAATATATTATGAAAGGTGAAAAAATTCAAGATATTGCAAACGTAAGAATCGGTAAGATTTGGTTTAAAAATACACTGCTATATGTGGATGACGTTGTAATTATGAATGTAGGTTTAAAGGAAGCAAGAGAAAGAATTTTAAAAACTGGCGTTGCTGTTGTATTAGAGCCTGTTGATGAAAATGCCAGTATAACATTATCTAATATAGGACAAAGACAAGCCATTATTCATGACGCAGTTGCACAAGTTGGAATAAAAAAGGATTTGGATGAACCTGATTTTACTCCTCTTGCAAGAAGAAATATAGACAACGGCAATGTGATGATTATCTTCTATCCGTCCATTAAGAATGAAAAAGCTTTGCTTAGAGCGGTTAAATATGCTCCAGTACTTGAAAGTACACGAAGAAGTCCTAGTGAATCCGGAGCTGCGTATAAGAAGGAGGAAGCAAAATGAATATACAGCTTGAAAATACTATTACGGCGATTGTTACTCATGATAGAGAAAAGGTTCAAAGCGGTTTTGCGCCTATTTTCTACTCAAACAATGAAGAAGAAAGTGAAAAGTTAGCTTTATTTATAGCTAAAATTACCCTTGGAATGGTTCATAACCTTGAAAATGGCGTATATGTAGTAGTGAAACATTAGACTGATACCCTTAATATAACTGAGTAAGCACTTCGAATAACTGGCTGTAGTAATGATATTAATTTAATGAAAAATAATTAAGTGGATACAAAAATAAATCTATATACTAAAAAAGCCTTAAATATGATAAACTGACGTATATGTCTAATACTAAATTTTCTCTTGACTTATACATAGTTTTAGGTAATACTAATAATTGAATTTTGGTTTGTAGTTCTACAGTTTAAAAATGTCACTAGGTTAAAATGTATTTTGAATATTTTTAACTCTGAATTACAAGTATAAGGAGCGTAAAAAGTGGAAAAGCACTTAAAAGCTAAAGTGAAGGAAGTGCGTAAGGGAAGTATTGCTGATGAAGCTGGCATTGTACCGGGAGATATAATTATTAAAATTAATGGTGAAAAATTTGATGATATTTTAGAATATAAATTTATTACAAGTGAGCAAGAATTGGAATTGGAGATTGTAAAAGGAAACGGAGATATAGAAATCGTTACTATTTATAATGAAGATTATGAAGATTTAGGAATCATCTTTGAAAATCCACTGATTGATACAGCAAAGTGTTGTTCTAATAAATGCATTTTTTGTTTTATAGATCAACTCCCAAAAAATATGCGTAAAACTTTATATTTTAAAGATGATGATTCCAGATTGTCTTTTTTGCAAGGTAATTATATAACACTTACCAATATGTCTGATACTGATCTTGATAGAATAATCAAATTGCGGCTGAGCCCTATTAATATTTCGGTTCATACTACAAATGTTGCATTACGCATAAAGATGTTAGGAAATGAAAATGCTGGTAAAATAATGGGTCAAATGAAAAAACTTGCACAAGCACAAATTGTAATGAATTGTCAGATTGTTTTATGTAGAAATGTTAATGATGGTAGTGAATTGGATAAAACGCTACATGATTTAACATCTTTATACCCCTATGTAAATAGTATTTCTGTGGTGCCGGTAGGATTAACTGCTTATCGAGAGAATTTGTTTGATTTAAAACCTTATACGAAAGATGCTTCATTAGCAGTTATCCATCAAGTGGGAAACTGGCAAAAAAAATTACTAAAAAAGTATGGATCAAGAATTGTTTTTTTAGCAGATGAATTTTATATTTTGGGAGAAAAAACGATTCCGCCTTATAGTCACTATGAAGGGTTTCCACAAATTGAAAATGGTGTTGGTTTGATTGCCTCTATGCAGCAAGAATTTAATGAAGAAATCGAAAAAATTAGTAAAAATGATTTCCTACAGATAAAAAATAAATCTGTTAGTATAGCAACCGGTGTTTCGGCAAAGCTATTTATTTATTCTCTATGTAATAAATTACAGTCTAAAGCACCGGGATTAGATATAAAGGTGTATGCAATAAAAAATAAATTTTTTGGAGAAAATGTAACTGTTGCAGGTTTAGTTACCGGTCAGGATATTATTAATCAGTTAAAAGGAAAAGATTTGGGGACAGAGTTATTAATTCCGGTAATAATGTTGAGAAAGGATAGGGACATTTTTTTAGATGATTTGAGCATTGGAGATGTAGAACGAGAACTGGGGATTAAAGTAACTGTTGTTGAGAACAATGGATTTGATTTTATTGATAAAGTTTTAGGTGTTAACAATATTGACAGCTGGAGGTATAATAATGTCTAAACCTATTGTAGCTCTTGTAGGGAGACCAAATGTAGGTAAATCTACTTTATTTAATAAAATAATAGGACAACGGATTTCTATTGTTGAGGATACACCGGGTGTAACTAGAGATAGAATTTATGCTGAAGGAGAATGGCTAGGAAGAATTTTTACGCTTATTGATACTGGAGGGATTGAACCGACAAGTAAAGACGAGATTTTAACTCAGATGCGCCAGCAAGCTGAAGTAGCAGTTGAAACGTCTCATGTAATTGTTTTTTTAGTTGATGTAAAAGATGGACTAACGGCTTCAGATAAAGATGTGGCTAATATGCTCATAAAGTCGGGTAAACCTATTGTGTTAGCATGCAATAAGGTTGATAATATAGGCGAGCCACCTTTAGAATTGTACGAATTTTATAATTTGGGATTAGGAGAACCTATTCCTATCTCCTCGATTCACGGTTTAGGTATAGGAGACCTTTTAGATGCAGTCGCAGAACATTTTCCAGATGCTGTTGATGATGAATATGATGAAGATATCATGAAAGTAGCAATAATAGGAAAACCTAATGCAGGGAAATCATCATTGGTAAATAAAATTTTAGGAGAAAATAGAGTGATTGTTAGTGATGTTCCCGGTACTACTAGAGATGCTATTGACACATATTTTGAAAAAGATGGAGATAAATATATTTTTATAGATACAGCAGGCATGAGAAAAAAAGGTAAAATTTTTGAAAATATTGAGAGATATAGTGTTATACGTTCTCTTACTGCCATTGAACGCTCCAATGTATGTTTAATTATGATTGATGCATCTGAAGGGGTAACTGAACAGGATACAAAAATAGCCGGTTTTGCTCACGAGCAGGGGAAAGCGTCAATTATTGTAATAAATAAATGGGATCTTATTGAAAAAGATGATAAAACAATGCATTTATTTAGACAAGAAGTAATGAATAAATTGAGTTTTATGACCTATGCTCCTATAGCGTTTATTTCAGCTAAAACCGGGCAAAGAATCGGTAAATTGTTTGAGTTAATAAAGTATGTAGCGGACCAGCATTCTATGAGAATTTCTACAGGAATGTTAAATGATATAATTAATGAAGCTGTAGTAAAAGTTCAACCACCTTCAGATAAAGGAAAAAGATTAAAAATATTATATGTGACGCAGGCGTCAGTTAAACCGCCTACATTTGTAATTTTTGTTAATGACAAAGAATTAATGCACTTCTCATACCAAAGATATATAGAAAATCAAATAAGAAGTGCTTTTGGACTTGAAGGGACACCTCTAAGATTTATTATAAGGGAAAGATCAAGGGAGTGAGGGAATGAAAATATTTTTATCAATAGTGATCTCATACTTATTAGGTAGTATTAATAGCGCAATATTAGTAGGAAGATTATGGGCAAATATTGATATAAGAAATTATGGTAGTGGTAATGCTGGGGCTACTAATACACTTAGAACATTAGGGAAACTAGCTGCTGCTGTGGTATTAGTTATTGACGTGTTAAAGGGGATTGTAGGAGTTGCGTTAGGTAGATATTTTGCAGGGGATATCGGAGCCTTAACAGCTGGAATAGCGTGTGTTATGGGACATAATTTTCCCGTATATTTTGGATTTAAAGGGGGAAAAGGTATTCTTACTTCTGCAGCTGTTATCTTTATGCTCAATTGGAACATGGCTGTATTATTATTTGATAAACGCGGAATAGAATATATAGTTTTTGCATTTTGTATAGCGGTATTAGCTGTATACAGACATAAAACAAATATTAAGCGACTGCTTAATGGTACAGAATCTAAATTAGGAACAAAAGCTAAAGTGTAATGATTAATAGATATATTTTAATAAACAAAAATGAGATACACTGCTACGTACGTTTAATTTATAGAAATACCTAAAAAATCATTAGGTGAATATCTTTTTAATGAAGGAGACAGAAATATGAGTATAAGTGTTGGGGTAATAGGTTCAGGAAGTTGGGGTACTGCTTTAGCGGTAATGTTAAGTAAAAAAGGATATAATGTAAATTTGTGGTCATGGTTAGAAGAGGAATCAAGAAGATTAGCGGAGACTAGAGAAAATATTGATTTTCTCCCAGGAGTATTAATTCCTAGTAATGTACAATGTACATGGGACATAGAAGAATGTGTACGAAATGTTGATGTAGTTGTAAATGCAGTACCGTCCCATGCAGTTAGAAACACTATACAAAAACTAAAAAGATTTATTCATCAAGGTCAGGTTATTGTCAATGTTTCAAAAGGTTTAGAAGAAAGTACATTATTAAGACTTTCACAAGTAATAAAAGATGAAATTCCTTATGCAAAAATTGCAGTATTGTCAGGTCCAAGTCACGCAGAAGAAGTTGCTAGAGATATACCTACTACGAGTGTAGTAGCTTCAAAAGAAAGAAAAATTGCAGAATTTG
>JASGMB010000118.1 GCA_030156665.1 Clostridiales bacterium | reverse complement strand
CATCTTTTCAAAGACACCAGAACGCATAGCGCAATTTTAGTATTTTTCCCATGCATTTTAATTACCGGTCTGGGTGCAGTACTGAAAGGTTACTTCTATGGAGTAAAAAACATTCATCCCCCTGCATTATCTGAAATTATAGAACAAATTGTTCGCATGGTGCTGGTAGTTGCTATTCTCCTCTGGATACCTTCACTCAGTGTGCAAGCCTCTACTGCCGTTGTTATATTGGGTATGGTGATTGGAGAATTAGCCAGCCTCTTATATCTTCACTATTATTATCATCAGTCAATGAAAGTTAACTTTCATTCCATTCAAACGCCCGCGTCTGCTTTGTTATTTAAAAATATATTGATAATTGCCATCCCCATAACACTTACCCGTCTTGTTTCTTCTTTAATGATGGCGGCAAATTCTATTTTGATACCTAGAAGATTAATGGCTGGTGGAATGGCAAACAGCGAAGCAGTAGGTGCTTTCGGTATTATTTCCGGTATGGTTATGCCTCTGCTTTTCTTACCTTTTACCATCATCAGTGCTTTATCGGTTGTCATTATCCCTAATCTTTCTGAAAATGTAATGCTTAAGAACTGGACAAATATTCGTGATAAAGTTTCAAAAAGTATTTTTATTACTTGTCTTACAGCCTTTGGATCCATGGCACTCATTATTCCTTTAGCCCATGTGATTGGTATTGTGCTCTATCAACAGCCTGCTGTAGGTAAATTTTTAATTCCACTGTCATATTCCATGATTTTTTTCTGTTTACAGCATAGTCTTAACAGTATTCTCAATGGATTGGGAAAACAAAATCGTGCAGCATTACACTTTATGATAGGTGGAATCATTCAACTGATTTGCACTTATTTTCTAGTAGCACATCCAGACTTTCGTATTTATGGTTTTATTATAGGATTTTTTTTCAGCAGTATGATAGTGTCATTCCTTAATTTTATTGCAGTTATACAGATAACAAAATTACAAATTCAATTTACTAAATGGTTTCTAAAACCCGGTTTGGTTTCTTTGTTAACAGCGTTAGTCATTCGACTTACATTTTTATTTTTAGTCAATCATGAAATTTCCTATGGTTTATCACTGATCACTGCTGTGCCCATCGGAATCATCGCATTAATGGTGATGCTCTTTCAAACCGGTAGTCTTCCTCTTTGGCTTTTGAAAGAAATAAACAAAAAATTTCATACCAATACACCAAGCCTGTTCTAATGAAAAGACAAAGAAATAACGAACTCTTACATTAAACAACAAGCCGTTGACAAAATGTCAACGGCTTAAAATAGTTTAAAGCTAACTCGCTTGTTTTTATAATGATAATTTTATAGGTGTCGGATTCGCCAAATTATCACTTACAGGACATCTATCTTCTATTGTTTTTAACCATTTTTCCAATGTTTCCTGATCTGCGTCTGCGTCCGGTTTGATTTTAACTCTTATTTCCTTATATCCTGCCCTTTCTGCCTTCGATTGCCCCATAAATCGTGCCGGATCCAACTCTCCTTCAAGTTCGAATGCAATCCCTTTCATGTTAATGCCCATTTCTTTTGCAACCACATGTCCAACAACGTTCAAGCAGCCGGAAAGCGCTCCTAATATGTATTCTACTGGATTCGGACCATCATTTGTTCCACCTAGATTTGCCGGCTCATCAATGGTCATCTTAAAGCCTCTTGTTTCTACAACTGTCTTCGTCGGATTTTCGCTTTGTGCTTTTACACTAAATTTTACTACTGGCATACTGCCATCCTCCTTTATTGTTAAATTTTGTAAATATTGTGCATGAACCCTTTAAATAGTTTTTTAAATAAGCTATTTAATGATATTGCCTGTCTATTATTACTATATATTACCAAAAACTTTTTGTCAATTTAGTACCTTTTAAAATATGCCTTTTTCATTTAAAAATGTTTTATATCTCTGATCTGTTTTTAAGATATGTTGTTCAATCCAATCGGCAATAAAAATAACGATGTCCATTGTTACTTTACTTTGATTTGCATCAATGTCTTTACTGTAAATCTCATTAAGCTTATTTATAAAGGCTTCATGGGCTCGCTTATGTTCGTCTAATTCTTTAAAATTATATTTCTCCATTAATTGTTCTTCAAAATTAAAATGGTAGCTGGTATATTCTTTTAACTCATTTAAAATTCCTACAATTTCATCATAACGATCAAATTCATCTTTTAATGAAATCAAATGATTCAAATCCGACCCCAGCTTAAATAATTTTTGGTGCTGCTCATCAATCTCCCGAATATTACAGCTAAATGCATCTTTCCATTTAAATAACATAGTTTGCCCCCTTATCCTTCATATGATATTGATTATGTACAATTATATCATAACTAGCTTAATTTGGAAAACAGCAATTACTATAGAAATATAAATTTCCTCATATTTTGAATCACAAACCTATTTTTCTGTTAAGTAACGCCAGTATCGGCTGGGCATATTGCTGCGCTGCAGCTTTGGATTAATTCTGCTTTCAATTGCAATACTTTAACATCTTGCTGGAATTTTACAAGCTATTCTTATATAATTTGATATGTGGAGTTACTTAAAAACTAACAAACTGTTAAGAAAGGAAATCTTAAATGATTAAATATGACGTATTATTATTTGACTTGGACGGCACTCTGACCGATCCTAAAATTGGAATTACCAAATCCGTTCAGTATGCATTGGCAAAATTTAATATTATTGAAGATAATCTTGATAAACTTGAACCCTTTATTGGTCCTCCGCTTACCCTCTCTTTTCAAAAATATTATGGGCTCAGTGAGGAAGCTACATGGCAGGCTGTTAAATTTTACCGAGAATATTTTTCAGAAGTCGGAATGTATGAAAATTTTGTCTATCCGGGTATTGAAGACTTACTAGCTAAACTCAAGCATCAAAACAGGAATCTAATGGTCGCAACATCTAAACCGACCGTATTTGCAAAAAAGATTCTAGAACACTTTCAACTTTCCCATTACTTTTCTTCAATTGTTGGCAGCAATCTTGATGGTACACGTATAGAAAAAGCAGAGGTTATTGGTCACGCCTTATCACAATTGGATAATTTACAAAAATACAATATTGTAATGATCGGTGACCGAAAATACGATATCATTGGCAGTATTCAAAATAAAATCGATTCAATCGGTGTCACCTATGGATACGGCTCAATACATGAACTTCAAAATGCCAACCCTACTTATTTAGTTGATTCAGTTGCAGATCTGAAACTGCTACTAAATGTCTAAAAACTGGAAACGCAATAGTTTAAAATAAGTTTAAAAAAGAGGAAACTAATGCAACTTTTTCAATCGATACAAATAAAAGCAATAACATATCTATTCATTTCTATATCACCAATGAAAGCCTTATATTAGATTATCAAACAATGGATAGTATGTAATTTGAAAAGTTTTACATTGACTTAACATAGATTTTACTTCATAATATTATGTAAGTGAATCATTGTAAGTGATAGAGGTGCAGCGTTTATGAGTACTATTGCAGAGGTAAAGCACAATGAAGCAATAGGAAAGGAAATGTTGCCGAAGTATGCAGTCTCGCTTTAAGGCTGTACTACTGGTGCTGTATAGAATATGTACAGTACTGTCACAAGGTTCTTGTGGAGAGCTATCATTCAAAACTATAATGCATATTTTAATGTATTTATAACCTTGGGTGAAGGCTCAAGGTTTTTTGTTTGATCTATCTCTCCCCATTTAATAAATTTTACTTAAAATAAAATTATTTAAGGAGGAGACTAATGAAAAGGAGTTATCTAATTTTTATCACATGTTTAACATTCATACTTTTATTACCTACTGTCGTTTTTGCAGTAGATCCTGAAGTTGCTGCGGCAAACGCGCAAAAATTCGGGCTTTGGACATTAATACCGCCACTTGTTGCAATCATTTTAGCTTTTATTACTAAAAACGTTGTACTATCTTTATTCATAGGGGTATTGTCCGGAACATTTTTACTACAACTGAATGGCCTAAATGTATTCAGTGCTTTATTTAATGGTTTTTTAATGCTTATTACTAATATTTTAGGATCTCTTTCCGATTCTTGGAATGCCGGTATTATTCTTCAGTGTTTAACAATTGGAGGCTTGATAGCGCTGATCTCAAAAATGGGAGGAGCAAAAGCAGTTGCTGAAGCCTTAGCTAAAAAAGCAAAATCCCCTACAAGTTCCCAAATCGTTACCTGGGTTTTAGGACTTTTTGTATTCTTTGATGACTATGCAAATTCACTGATTGTTGGACCGATTATGAGACCGGTAAGCGATAAAATGAAAATTTCCAGGGAGAAGTTAGCATTCATTATCGATGCTACAGCTGCTCCTATTGCCGGTATCGCACTCATTTCAACCTGGGTTGGATATGAGATCGGATTAATCAAAGATGCCTATGATTCCATCAGGCAGACTGTAAATGCTTATAATATATTTGTTTCTACAATTCCATACAGATTTTATAATATACTAATCCTGCTTTTCATTGTTTTCACTGCGATATTTTTAAAAGAGTTCGGTCCCATGTTAAAAGCTGAAAGAAGAGCAAGACAAACCGGAAAGGTGCTTGCCGATAATGCACAACCTATGGTTTCAGCAGAAGCCACTGGATTAGAACCAAAAGAAAGTATAAAACTTAGCATCTGGAATGCCATTATTCCGATTGGCGTATTGATTGCAAGCGCTTTCTTAGGATTTTATTTGAACGGTTATGAAGCTATCATGGGTGGAGATAATAAAGAGTTGATACAATTATTACAAAATTCTCCGTTATCTTTTGCAGCAATCCGTGAAGCTTTTGGTGCCTCCGATGCCAGTATCGTTTTATTCCAAGCAGCCCTTTTCGCCAGTATTGTAGCCATAGTGATGGGCGTAACCCAAAAGATATTCACTATAGAAGAAGCGATAGATACTTGGGTTCAAGGGGCAAAATCCTTAGTAATTACAGGGGTTATCCTGCTTTTAGCTTGGTCCTTAAGCAGTGTTATTAAAGAGTTAGGAACTGCAAAATTCTTAGTATCTATATTGTCTGATACACTTCCTCCATTTATACTGCCAGCGATCATCTTTATATTAGGCGCAATTATTTCTTTTGCTACTGGTACTTCCTACGGTACAATGGGCATATTGATGCCGCTTACCATACCACTCGCATATGCGATCTCGCCGGAAAGCAGCTATATTATTATGATGGTATGCAATCGCTGTTGCCATTGTAACCGTTGTATTTGGCTATATTCCAGTAGGTCTCGGCATTCCTGTTTACATCGTACTTCCTATTGCAATCGCAGTGATAGGTTGTATGGTATACTTCTTAGGTAAACCGGTTGAAGAAGCTGAAAAAAGTGAATATGCCTTTAGTAAAGCTGCAGAGCAAGCTTAGTAAAGCTTACAAAAAGCTGTTGGTAAAAGTTTTTACCAACAGCTTTTTTAGCCATTCATTTTTCTTTTTTTAGTTTATTGCCCTTTTTAGAAATTTCGTAAGCTACATCCACAATAGTATCTTCCTGTCCGTTATAAGAAACTTATAAAA
>JASGMB010000117.1 GCA_030156665.1 Clostridiales bacterium | reverse complement strand
TTAGTTCAAGGTTTTAATAATAACGTTTATTATTTCAATCTTCCTTATAGTAAGTGCTTCCATACAACTTTATAATATGTTAGGAAATAAATCTTTAATTATTTTTGGTTTGGCAGCAATATCATTAATTAGATTGATAAAAGTAGCATTAGAAGGTGAAAAAACAGATAAGTAATAGTATTGTGCATTCACAATTATTAACAGATATTAACCAATAATAATCATTATTAACCATTATTACTGATTATTAACCATTATTACTGATTATTAACCATTATTAAATCTTAATAAGTTTATATAAACATGTTTAATAGCGGTTAATAATGGTTAATAACGGCTAACAATGGTTAATAATGGTTAACAATAGTTAACAATAGTTAACAATAGTTAATAACCATTGTTAGTGGTTATTAATGGACATAAACTGTTAAGGGCTATTACTAACAATTATTAATCTTTTGAAGCATATTGGAGAGTTGATTTTCCTAATTATTTAATTCGTGCCGAAAAAAATCGCTATAGAGGATGACTATGCTATAAATAAAATAAATAAAAAGAATAAAATAAAAAGAAATAGAAAGAAAATGATATAAAATCACAACAGGGTTATATAGGGTTAAATCAGTATAAATCGGTTAAAATAGACTTTTTTAAAAATAACCATTTTGTTTTTAAACGCAAAACGGTTATTTTTTTTGCTCAATTTTCGATGTGTTCCTAAAACAAGTAGAAGATTACATCATAAAAAACTCACTAAAACAAATAAAATAAATTTAATAAGGAAAAAGGAGAAAAAAATTGAATAAAAGAGATAAAAAATCTAATCTCTTTTTAATCGCAATATTTCAAGTTTTATAAGGGGAGGATTTTATATTAAAGAATTAACTCACAATTAATTCTGGTTTTTCAATGCATTTATGATTAAATAGTGATATAATGTTTATATAAAAAATGGCCATGAAAAAGAGGTGATATGGTAAAATATGTTAGAATATAAGTCAACAATTAAGGCAAGATCGTATCTTTATTTAGAATTGAAAAAGGCTGCAAGCCTTTATTTACAAGGGTTTTCTATAGATGATATAAGACAAAAAGCATTAGTAGAAAATATATTTTCATTAAATTCAGAGAACAGAATCAAGGAAATTGCTTCAACCGTTTCGGAAAGACTAGAAGCCTTGGATGAAATGTTACTTGATAAATTGGTAAATGGAAATCTTGAAACAAGCAAACAGATAGCCCTATATGCTATTTTGAAAACAGACAGGCTTTTTTTTGAGTTTATGCAGGAGGTATATAGAGAGAAATACCTTATTAGAGATTATTTAATTACAGATAAGGATTTTGCTATCTTTTTTCATAGGAAAGCAGAACAGAGTCAGAATGTGGCAGAATGGAAGGATTATACCTTTTACAAATTAAAACAGGTGTATAAGAGAATCTTAACTGAAGCCGGATTTGTGAAAAAAAATAAAAAAGATGTTGAAATAACCAGGCCCTTTATGGAGCAAGAATTAGCAGATTATTTAAATGCAAAAGGTGATGGCATATACCTGCAGGCCATGTTAGGAGGGATATAAATGAAAACCATCTATGAACGGCTTGATGAGATCTTGCCTATTATTACAGATAAAAGGTTTAGAGAAAATAAAGGATTGGGGAATGAAATAGGTTACTATATTTTTGATTATAACCCAGAGGATGAAATCATTGTTAGAGAACATATAAAGTTCTTAAAGCAGAAAATAAATAATGATGGAATGGATTTTTCTATTAGAGAAATTGACCTTTATGAAATAATGATTGAAATATTAGCGGAAAAGGGATATTTGAAAAAAGTCTTTGAAATGGAGAAGAAAAAAGGTACAGATGCAATCCTTAAGCCTATAAAGAATACTTTAAGACTCACCCAGAAAAATGATTTAGTTGTAGAGTATATCAGAGAAAGAGTACAGGAAAATGATATTGTTTTCTTAACAGGTGTGGGGAAAATATGGCCAATTATCCGATCTCACACTATTTTAAATGTTCTACATTCTGTAATAGATCATGTACCTTTAATCATGTTTTATCCTGGGACTTATTCAGGACAAGACTTAAATCTTTTTGATGAAATTTCTGACCAAAACTATTATAGGGCTTTTAAACTGGTAGAAAGATAGGGGAGGGAATTGGACTATGAAATTAAAGAAAATGTTTTATAAGGAAATTGATAGGGATATCAAAGGTGTTATTAAGATTGGACAAGATGATGAGGCAAATGTTCATCAGGAGTTAGAGGAATATGTAGTTACAAGAGAATTAGGCAGACATTTTAGCACTTTTTTTGAGGCCTACAGAGAAGCGATTAATAATTATACTGACAAAATGGGAGTTTGGATATCAGGATTCTTTGGTTCTGGTAAATCCCATTTCTTAAAGATTTTATCTTATCTTCTTGAGAATAAAGAGGTAAAGGGTAAACGTGCTATATCCTATTTTGACGATAAAATAGAGGATGCTTCTGTTTTAGCAGATATCAAAGCCTCAGGGGATGTAAGTGCCGATGTTATTTTATTTAACATAGATTCAAAAGCCGATTCAGATTCTAGAACTAATAAGGAATCAATAGTTAATGTATTCAATAAAGTGTTCAATGAAATGCAAGGTTTCTGCGGGTCTTTGCCATGGCTTGCAGATCTTGAAGCACAAATGGTTAAAGAAGGTTCTTATGAAGCCTTTAAGTCAAGATTTGAGGAATTATCAGGGGAATCATGGATTGAAGCAAGAGAAGATTTTTATTTTGAAGAAGATAATATAGTTCAGGCACTGGCAGATACAACTAAAATGAGTATAGAAGCAGCCCGAAATTGGTACAACAAGGCTGAAGATAACTACTCTTTAAGTGTTGAAAAGTTCGCTAATAAAGTAAAAGAATATATTGAGTCCAAGGACAGAGAGCACCATGTTATCTTTTTGGTGGATGAGATGGGTCAGTACATAGGGGATGATGTAGGCTTAATGCTTAACCTGCAGACAGTTGTTGAAGATTTAGGAACTTATTGTGGGGGTAAAGCGTGGGTTATTGTAACCTCACAGCAAGATATAGATACTGTTACGAAGGTAAGGGGTAATGACTTTTCTAAAATCCAAGGTAGATTTAATACAAGGCTTAGTTTATCCAGTGCCAACGTGGATGAAGTAATTAAAAGAAGAATCCTTTATAAAAACGAAACTGCTAAAGAGACTTTAAAACTTTACTATGCAGACAAGGAAGCAATTATAAAAAACCTTATTACCTTTTCCGCTGATACACCGGAAATGAAAATTTTTAAAACAGCAGAAGACTTTATAGATGTGTATCCCTTTATACCTTATCAATTTAGATTGCTACAGTCAGTTTTCACAGCAATAAGACAGCACGGAGCCAGTGGGAAGCATCTTTCAGAGGGAGAGAGATCTCTTTTATCCGCATTTCAAGAGGCTGCTATCAAATATATGGATAAAGAAGTGGGAGCATTAGTGCCTTTTTCTGCATTCTACGAAACTATAGAAACTTTCCTAGACCATAATATTAGGACAGTTTTTATTCATGCAGAAGATAACGATAGGCTCAGTAGTATGGATGTAGAAGTACTGAAGGTCCTATTTTTAATAAAATGGGTAAAAGAAATGCCAAAGAACTTGGAAAACATTGCAACATTAATGGTTTCACATATTGACGAAGACAAAATTGAGTTAAAGAAAAAAATAGAAGCCTCTTTGGACAGGCTTGTAAAAGAGACACTGGTTCAGAAAAATGGAAATGAATATATCTTTTTAACTCATGAAGAACAGGATGTAAATAAAGAAATACAAAATATTTCAATTGATATCAGTGAAATAATACTGAAGATTGGTGAGGAAATATACACAGGAATTTACAGTGAAAAGAAGTTTCGCTATAACGTTAGATACCATTTTGATTTTAACAAAATCATAGACGATAGGTATATGTCCTCCCAAAAACACGATATAGGAGTAAAAGTAATTACCCCTTATTATGATACTGGTGTTGAACTTACTGACCATGAATTAAGAATAATGTCAGCCAGAGAAAATAATCTAATAATCAAACTACCTCAAGATACTTCTTTCCTTGAAGAGATGGAGAATATATTAAAGATACAGACCTACCTTACAAGGAAAGCAGGTACTATACAAACAGAAGAAATTGAAGAAATAAAGATAAGAAAATCAAGAGAAGTTGCTGAGCGAAAGGACAGAGTTGTATCCTTACTTAAGGAAGCATTGCAAGAAGCAGACTTCTATGTAAATATGCAAAAAATTGATATAAAATCAAAAAATCCTGTTGAAAGAATAAACAGTGGGCTGAAAGTACTTATTGAAAACATCTATGACAAGTTAAACTATATTACTGATTTTATTGAAAGCACCAAAGAACTTCATGACCTGCTGTTTGATGAAAATATCCAGATAAATATATTTGGGGAAGAAGAAATTCCCAATAAACTAGCCATAGATGAAATGCTCCACTATATTGAAAGAAACACCCAACGGCATATTCCTGTAACTATGAAAACTCTATTGGAACTATATGATAAACCTCCTTATGGCTGGCTGCCAGATGATATCAGGGGGCTAGTGATTAGATTATTTAGAGCACAGGAAATAAAGATACAATTAGGTAGCGAATATATTAATCCTTCGGATAAAAACCTAATCCAATATATGACGAAAAAAGATTATATAGATAGATTGCTAATAAAGAAAAGAACTAAAACCCCTGAAAAGTATTTAAATAATGCCAGGATGTTGATTAGAGAAGTTTTCAACTACGCATCAGTGCCAGGTGATGAAGATGGATTAATGAGTCGTTTCAAGGAGTTATCAAACTATGAACTGTCAAAAATCAGGGAACTATTAGTTCGTTATGAAGATAGAAACTATCCAGGTAAAGATGTACTAGAAAGAGGCAAGAAACTCTTCAAGGAGATTTTGCAGATTAATGATGCTACAGCCTTCTTTGAAAAACTATATGAAGTAAAAGATGAATTATTAGACTATGAGGAAGAAGTTTTTGATGTTAAAAAATTCTTTAAAAACCAAAGAGACCAGTTTGATAAAGCCCTTAAACAACTTGATATATATGAAAAGAATAAAACCTATGTTTTGGATCCGGAGACTATAAATATCGTTAAGGAAATAGAAACAATAGTTAAATCACCAAAACCATATAATCAGATTTCAAGACTGCCTAACCTAATAAATGAGTTTGTTAGCAGATTTACTATTTTGTTAGAAGAAGAGTGTAAACCTGTGAGGGCTGTGATAGAAAGTGATTGGAACACTTTTGGACAGATTAGATTCATCCCACAACTTCTATGAAGCCATCGCCATGAAGGAAGAGTCAGACAGACTGAAAATGAGGTGCTTTGAGGAAATTAAGAAGACTGCCTTGGAAAAGAGAAAAGAAAGGGACAGCGAAAAACAACCAGTTACCACTGGAGAAGGCAATGGAGTTTATACACCTAAAAAAACTGTCAATATAAGCATTGCAAATATATTCCATGGTGCCAAAACCATTGAAAGTGAAGAAGATATAGAAGAACTTCTTGATTATTTAAGAAAGCAGTTAAAAACGGAACTAAAGGAAAATACCATATTGAAATTAATTTAAGTTGAGGAGGGGATATAGTGGATAAAACAACCATTAGAAACTTTGCGGTAAAAGCAAGGCGTAAACTAATAGAAGATATAACCCATAAGGCCTATGAGATAGGGATAACAAAAGATAAAATCTTAGATATAGAAACCTTTGAGGGTGGTTTTAGAGTAAAGGGTAGAGAAAACGGGAAAACCTTTAAGAAATATGAATTAAAGCAGCGTGATAAGTTAATTCATAATATTAAACATAAGGGCTTTGAACAAGTTATAGAAGAGGTTGCCTATACATGGTTTAACCGTTTTATTGCTCTACGTTTCATGGAGGTTAATAACTATCTTCCTACTGGGGTTAGGGTACTATCCTCAATAGAAGAAGGTAAGACTGAGCCTGATATTATCCAAGAGGCTCTAAACATAGATTTAGATCTT
>JASGMB010000116.1 GCA_030156665.1 Clostridiales bacterium | reverse complement strand
GTATGAAGTTTGAAGTGTTATGTTAACAATGATTTTTAATGGGTCGAACAGTGGCTTCGGTCACTGATTTAATACAATATTAATTGTACAAGGAGGTAATTTAAAGACCCGATAAATTTCTATCAGGTCTTTTTTTGATATGATGTTAATTAGGCGAATTTTTATGGGAACATTTTTCACAATAGCCATAAAACTTTACACTGTGATTTTTAATGATAAATCTATTGTTTCTATGAATTTGTCTCTCCAGCCCTTCTAGCATATCCTCCTGGACTTCCGAAATATCACCACAAGCAATACATATTAAATGATGATGGAGGTGTTGTTCCTGTGGGTTATTCAATTCATACCTGACAAATCCATCTTCCAGAATGATTTTATTTAATAGACCCATTTTTTCTAAGAGTGGCAACGTCCTGTAAATAGTAGACAGACCGATACCTGGATAATTCTCACGAACAAGCTTGAATAATTCTTCGCAGCTTAAATGCTTACCTACTTGCATTGAGAATATATCAAGAATTGCTTTCCTTTGTGGAGTAATTCTATATCCTCTGTCATTTAATTGCTGTTTTAAATCAACTTTTGTATTTTGCATGAAAAACACCCTAAATTTAGATTATATGTTTACTAAAATTGCTGATGCTATGGTCTTGTCTACGGCAACTTGAGTATAACCTACTTGAAAAACGTATGAGGGGAACGTTTGTATTACTTTAAGGGGAATACCCGGAAGTATGCCCATAGACATTAACTTTCTTAGTATATTTTCATCATTAGTATTTAATTCAGCAACAAAACCCTTTTGACCCTGTTTTAGTTCGGTTAAATTTATCATCCTTTTTTACCCCACTTCCTTTTAATAAACTTTATAAGTCCTGGTTCCTTCGGCATTTCAAAGCCACAATTTGGACATTTCGACTTGTTGCACGTTTTGCTCATAGGGCACCCGTTGCAACCCGATTTACTGTCATGATCATTAAATTCATGTCCGCAGAAACTACATTTAATCATGGCAACACCTTAAATGTAACTAATACCCAGTTTAGAACAAATCCTGCAACGAATGCGAAGGGGAATATAAATGCTGCCATTGCGATTGCAGCTTTTGTACCACGTTCTTTTATCGTCATAGAGAACTGTGCAATACAAGGGACGAATAATGTAAGTGTCGAAGCTGCGACAGCTAATTGTCTTGGAGATAACGCCCCTGCTTTTTGAAGATCATATAGTCCTGCTGCTCCATAGTCACGTCTGAAAAATCCGAACAGGAACGCTTCTGCTGCTTCGTCCGGCAGACCGACAAAGTTTACAAGGGGCTCCATGAGGCTTATAACAAAGTCGAATAGTCCAGTCAAATTACCAAACCAGATTAACACACTGGCGACTATAAACAACGGAAGAATTTCAACAAAGTACCACTGGATTCGCGTGTATGTCTTAACTAATACGTTAGACAATTTTGGCAAGCGTAGGGGTGGTACTTCCATATAGAAGCTTGGTTTACTCCCTGGCATAAGTTTTGAGGTTAAAAACCCTATGAATAAGAACACTAAAGCGACAAAAACTACCCATACTATTAATGCAACAGACTGGCCAGATAGTAAAGCAACAATAACGCCTAACTGAGCAGAGCAGGGGATAGCCAAAGCCAATAAAAGTGTAGCAATAACTCTTTCTCTTTTAGTTTCAAGAGTTCTACTAACCATTGTAGCCATTGTATCGCAGCCAAAGCCTAAAGTCATGGGGATTACCGCGCGACCGTTTAAGCCTATCTTTTTAAATATTCTATCAACCAACAGGGCAAGTCTTGGCAGATATCCCGTATCCTCAATGATGGAGAACGCAATAAAGAAAGTACCAACGATAGGAAGGATAATTGCAACAGCATATCTGATACCTAACGTAACGATTCCGTACTCCCTGGCGATTAATTCCTGTAGCCAATGCCATGGAATATAGGCCGTTACAAGATTATTTACCCAAGGATTTATATATGCTTCAAAAATGTCTGCCTCTAGGAAATCAACGATTGTTCCTGCCCCAAACTCTCCAACAAATTTATAAAGCCCAAAGTATAAGACTAACAATAGTATCGGTATGCCAGTGATCGGGTTCATTGTAATTCTACTTATAAGGTCGGTAATATTATTCTCACTCTTATCCGTTTTTTTAACGTATTTGTCTGTTATTTCCTCAACTCTCTTTTGTCTATTTAATGAAACAATATAGTTCAAAGGTTTGTCGTAGTGCTTTTTAACTTCATTAACTATATCTGAAATTTTTACGAAACTACTCCCCTCATTTTTCTTGACACTTTCCATCATATCAGTATCACCTTGCAGCAATAGAAGGGCGATAGATCTTTTGGAAAGCACATATTCGGCTTTTAAGCACTTAATTATTTCATTTATGGAGTTCTCTATAATTTCATCGTATGTAAGATTAAGCGATTTTTGCATATTTTTCAACCCTCTCCCTTAATGTATCTATACCCTTGTTTAGTGCTGCGATAGTCGAAACAACAGGTATTCCAAGTTCCTTTTCCAAGCCTTTGACATCAATTTTAAGTCCCATTCTTTCGGCTTCATCCATGATATTCAGTACCAGTATCACAGGTATTCCTCCTTCAATAAGCTGGAAGGTCAAGGGGAGCATTCTTTGAATGTTTTTAGAATCTATAACATGAAGCACAACCTTTGGTCGCTCCTTTAAAAGCAAGTCTTTTGTAACCTTTTCCTCGTCAGTGATACACATTAAGGAATACATACCTGGGGTATCAATTATCTCATACTCTTTGTTACCAATTTTGCCTTTTCCTCGAGACACTTCAACTGTTGTACCTGGATAGTTTGACACGGTAACGTAAGCACCTGTCAAAGAGTTGAATAGTACACTTTTTCCGACATTTGGACTTCCGATTAGTGCAATTTTTTCAAGCCCTTTCGTATTTTGATTGACTTCTCCATGGCAGTTTCCTGTTCCTAACAGGGTGGAAGTAAGCTTTTTGTACCACGGTGTTTTGTTTTGACAGCAATCCATAGTAACCCTCCTTAAATAGATATTGAAAATCATTATCAATAAAATTTTTAAATAAAGCTCTCAAATTTATATGAATAAATAGAGAGTAATTTATTTTCTATGTTCTCAATAAAAATGCCTAATTGAGAACGAGTATCATTTACAATATAATTATAACTGAAAATTTCTGGGTAAGTCAATAGGAATACTCAAAAATAATTTTAAAGCTTGAGCATATATTCATATGAAATTATTGACACTAGATGTTATTTGTGAATATAATGAAAATATAATATATGAATGATTGAGCAATTATTCAGCGAACCATGAAGAAAATAATCTGTGTATAATAAAAAAGTTGACTTTGAAAGATGCGATTCTACCGTGTTCATGAAGATATTGCAGACTTAGTAAGAATTAGCATGAATCTTTAGAAAAGATTATATGATTTAGTAGATTTTTAAAAGTCTTCATGACTCAACAAGAATTAAAATACTGCTATATAACGGAGGGGTGATTATATATGATAGAAAAAGCAAGAGTAGTAGAAGTCAAGGGTAACCTTGCCAAAGTGGAAGTTAGAAGAGTAAGTGCTTGTGGAGAAAACTGCGCAAATTGCAAGGGCGGATGTGCACCTACAAATATCTACATTGAAGTAATAAATAGTATTGGTGCAAAACAAGGTGAATATGTTGAAATAGAAATGAGTACAAGAACGTTCCTTGCTGCAGTTTCAATAACCTATGGTTTGCCATTGATTATGCTCTTCATAGGTATCTTTTCTGGGAATGCATTGGTGAATAATATAGGGCTTAAAATTAATAACGATATAGCTGGAGCTATACTTGGGTTCATACTAATGGCTTTGTCATATATTTTTATTTCAATATTGGACAAAAAATATAATAAACAGAGGAAAATAAAATTTGATATAAAAAGGATTTTAAATAAGTTTGATAATTAGTGTTATGTAGTAGAAAGTAAAAAAACTGAATTAAGAGAAAATTGGAGAAGAAAATTATTAGCCGAACAAATGTAGTTTTGAATTGTCCAGAAACAAAGTCAGTCTACAAGAAGCTAAAATCTATAATCACTGCCTTGAGTATTAAAAATGATAATAAAATTAGAGACTGCGGCTAAAAGTTTTCATTTTTACTACACCGGTCTTAAATTAAAGTTCGAGAAAATAGAGTTTCATTATGCTTTATAAACGAGGGGGAGTGACGTGTAGTGTAGAAGAATAAGTGAAGTAAATCAGTAAGTAGTAAAAAAATTAATTATGATTATATGATTATTAACACCACTTTACAAGTTTTGAAATAACAAATACCAATTAAGTTAGTAAGTACCTAAAATTAACAAAGTCAGATACCTTAATCCTACAAATACTAATCATGAAAATAATAAAAGTAGGAGGTACCTGACTCACTCATGATTAGTATTGCCAGTAATTCATTAAAACAAACATTAAATCAATATTTAATGCAATATCGTCCGGCTTTTAAGAAACGAAGCTTTTTAATATTTAGTTGGCTTATTACAGCAATCATTTGTAACGAAGAAGTTCGCAGCATTAAGTTTTTGTATGATAATTTTATCAAGAAATACTGCAACAAGGCTCTTAACTGTTTTTATTATTTTTTATCCTACGCCAACTTCTCCTGTGACCTTTTATTAGGCATTACGGTGAAGATTGCTCTTTCCTTGATACCAGAGGAATTAAAGCCATATGTTACTATTTTTTTGAGTACCGATGATACACTGCAAGAAAAGTTTGGGAATAACTTTGATTGTTATTCCAAGCTTTTTGACCATACCAGTAAAAATGGGAGTAACTATTTAAATGGTCACTGTTTTGTATCACTAGCCATTAATATCCCTTTATTTTGGGGTGTTGGGATAAAGTATTTAAGTATTCCTGTAGGATATCGCCTTTATGACAAGCAAAAAACCAAGCTTGAAATTGCTTCTTCTATGATTGACACAGTGATGCCACTACTAAAAGATTATCAAGTTGTTCTTTTATGTGACAGTTGGTATTCTAAAGGTATCATCATAGAAATTGTTAAAAAGTACAATAACTTGGAACTTATTGCAGCTGTTCGTAGTGACACAGTACTCTATGACCTTCAACCAGCCCCTACCGGCAAACGTGGAAGACCAAGACTTTATGGTGATAAAATAGATATCAAAAACCTAAGCTATGAAAAAGTAGGTGAATACTATGTTGCAACCAAACAAGTGCTTACCAACATATTTAAAACAAAACCGGTTACTGTTACAGTTACTGTCAAAAGCATAGAATCTTTTGATTCTGTAAGAGTTTTCATAAGTACTGTAACAGCTGACGATATTAAAGTTTTCAAAGACCATCAAGTAGCAGGGGTATCCTGTGAACCTCTAACGCGTAAATATCTACCGTATTTACTTTGCTTTTATGCAAGTATTACCATTTGTTCACCATAAGTATTATGACTATAAGTTTCAAAGCCCTCAAGTAGTAAAAAGGGTTGTTTCCGACCAACTAACGCAAGAATTAATTTTTCAGAGTTTCGTCAAAAAGCTCGAAAACCATAAAATTTATTTTGCTATTCAAAAGGCGGTTAATACCTTCCTTGGGTTAGGTGATGCTGCTTAATAAACTTGTAAACTGGTGTGATTATTAAATCAGAGGTGAATAAATGTTAAACTCAATTCGAAAAAAACTGATTGCAGCATTTTCGGTAATTCTAATTCTCATGTTTATTAGTAAACTCTTTAGTATCTATTCATTTAAGGAAGGCAAGGATTACATTGCGCATATTGAACATAAAGTAGCAAAGGAAATTGAGATTGCCAATGAAATGAGAAACGATATAGCTTTAATAAGATTATACCTAATGGAAGCTAATATCGCAAACAATATGGAAGAACTTTCAAAAGCAGAAAATAGCATTGCAGCATTCAAAAATAATGCTGAAGCATTATTAAGAATGAATGGGCAATATGCAGAGGATATTATTAGCATAAATAAGTCTTTTGATAATTTTGTAAACTACGGCAGGAAAATGACTGAAACATATGGCCAAATCAGTCAGGAGGAAAGACGAAAAGTGGCCGGAACTTTTGATAGTTTTGCTGATGAAGTATATAGTAAAGTTCAACAGATACAAAAAGATAGCCGGGAGAATCTGGTTAAAGATTTGGATTATATAGAGGCAACAATGTCAAAGGATTTATACAGAAATATCATAATTGCAGGGATCAATTTAGTTTTATCCATCATTATTGTTATTATTCTCAGTAATGCAATTCAAAGACCTATAAAAACACTCCTTGAGATTTTCTCTGAGTTGGAAAATGGCGAAGGGGATCTTACAAAACGGGTAAAATATATATCCAATGATGAAATAGGCAGGATGGCGAAAGCTTTTAATCGTTTTATGGGTAGTATGGAAAACATGGTTCGAGTTATAAAAGCTTGTTCAAGGACTGTTGCCTGCAGCTCAGAAGAGCTCTACCTAGGTGAAATACGCTCAAGGGAAGAAATATCAAAGCTTAATATTTATATGTCTAAGGCAGCAGGGGATAATGAAAAAATTAATTATTCCATTGAGCAAATCGCTGCTGCAGTGACAAGCTTTGCTGGAGCGTTGCAGTCTACGGCATATGAAACTCAGGAAATATGCAATGCGGTTAGTAGAATAAACAACTTATCTCAAGAAAGTAGTCAAAATGTTATGGATGTAAGACAAGAGATAAAAAAGATAGAAAAGACTTCAGCTGATACTATAGATATTACACAACAACTCGGAATGGAGGCTGAGGAAATTGTAAAGATTACAGATACAATAAAATCAATCACAGATCAGACGAATCTTTTAGCATTAAATGCTTCAATAGAGGCTGCGAGAGCTGGAGAATACGGAAAGGGATTCAGCGTAGTAGCCTTGGAAATCAGGAAGCTCGCGGAAAGCAATAACGAGTCAGCAAAAATGATTGAGAAGATCATAAACCATATTGGAAATATGATTCAAAGGACAATAATTGCTACAAAGGAGGTAGGTGAAAATATCAGGCAAGGTAGCGATGCAGTTGATATTATTTTTGAAAAGTTGCAGCTCATAACAAATGGAATTATGGATATAAATGAAAGAATTCAAGGTATAGCAGCTAGTACTGAGGAACAGGGAGCTGTCATTGAAGAGCTATCTTCTACAATGGAAACGGTGAATATTAGCAATAATACAATTTCGGATAGTATAAAAGAGATATCTGGCAATTTAGATTTACAAGCCAATACTATTTTCAGCTTAAATGCTTTGGCCAATTCTTTAAAAAACTCCTCAACTGATCTGGATATTATGGTTAATAAATTTATTGTTTGTGAAGACTGTGATGATTAAATATGTTTTAGGAGAATGGAAATGGGTTATTTAGGTTTAATAGCTAAGACTAATGAGCTAAACCACAATTTTCATAAGATTAGAAATGAGATCTTGGATATTCGTGAGAAGAGATTTAGGGCAATACTTAAGTATGCTTATTATAATTCTGAATTTTATCATGAGTATTATCATAGTTATGGCATTCGTGACCGGGATATAGAGGAAGTTCAAATAAATAAACTTCCATGTATCGATAAAAAACTGTTTATAGAGAATTTTAACAGAATAGTGATCGACAAGCGATTAAGCTTGGAACGTATAGAGCGTTTTCTCATGAGGGAGAAAGGTAGGGATAAAAAGTACCTGGGTGAATATACAATTGTTCACTCTTCAGGAAGTACTGGCAAGCCAACATGCTTCATTTATGATCGTTCTTCATGGGAAACAATACTTGCTTCAGGATTCAGAGCATGTAAAGGGGAAGTAAGGCTGAAGGAAGCTATCTCAAAAGGTTTAAGAGGATTTAGAGTATTATATATAGCTGCAACGGAAGGACGATTTGGAGGAGCTATGGCAGCACATTCCGGAATAAAAGGCTTTGGATTTCATCCTCTATTATTAAATATAAATCTGCCGGTGGAGATTTGGATAAATAAAATTAATGATTTTAACCCCAATGTAATAATTGGTTATCCATCTGCGGTCAAGATACTTTGCGATTTGGTATCTGAAAATAAGATTAAGATAAACGCTTTTAGAGTAATTACCGGAGGTGAGCCGCTAATAGCGGAGCAAAGAAAGTATTTCCAGTCTGTTTTACATACTGATATCTATAATATTTACGGAGCCTCCGAGTCAATAATATTAGGCCTGGAGAGAGATGCATACCAAGGATTTTATATATTTGATGACATAAATTATGTTGAGATAGAAGAAGAAAATACTTTTATTACGCCGTTATATAATTACTCACAGCCTCTTATCCGCTATAAGCTTACTGATAAGCTGATGAGTACAGAAAGAATGGAAAATGAAGCACTCCCATTTAGTAAAATAAGAGAGGTTATGGGGAGAAATGAGGAAATCATGTGGTTCTTGAATGATAATGGAGAAAAGGATTTTCTACATCCCTTGATCATAAATACATTAGAGTCAGAGGGAATAATTAAATTAAGTTACGCAAACAAATGGATAATATTTTAAAAGAAAAGAATTTAACCTGCCTTAACTATCAAATAAAGCAGGTGGATACGATACCTATCAATGCCTCAACCGGGAAAAGTAAAATTGTTATAAAAGAATATTAATATTTTACCAATAATAATCAAATTTCATCAGGTTAAATATGTTAATTTTCATTTTATTTATAGAGTAAGCTGCCCAACTTCTAAACAGAATAATCGTTAATTAATAAACACTTGAACAATCTTTCATATATGTATTGACATTTTATTCGTAAAGGCATATATTTATTATATAACACATGAATATATGTTCAAGTGTTAAAATTAATAATGGAGATGAATAGTATGAAGGCATTTGTTAATAAGAATGCTTGTATCTTCTGTGGTATGTGTGGTGGAGCATGTCCGAATATGCAGAATCAATATGTCCAGTTGGAGCAATAGTAATAAAGGATGTTCTACAAAAATAGGGTATGACATTTAGTAAGTTATGTACTTTTACTAATATAGGATTACACTCTAATAGATTAAAATGTTTTATATGAATGCTAATGTGTGTGTTCGAGTTATTATCAAAATAGCATTGGAGGTGTGAAATGAATTATTTTATTATTATAGCTTTGCTAGTGGCTGTAGACCAGGTGTTTAAGTATCTAGCAGAATTTTATCTCAAACCAATAAGTACATTCCCAATCATTAAGGATGTATTTCACTTAACCTATGGGCAAAATACTGGAGCAGCATTTAGTATTTTACAAGGTAAGCAAGCATTCCTT
>JASGMB010000115.1 GCA_030156665.1 Clostridiales bacterium | reverse complement strand
GTTTGCCAACATTTTATATTCTATCATAAAATCATAAAAATAAAAGGTCCTAACCCGCCTCGAGATAGAACCCAAACACTCATATTTACATAATGCATCATGTTCCATTTAGTTGTAAACCATTTATCTATACTTACCAATTTGATTGTTTTACTACCCATTATTCACTACAATTACAAAGTATTAAAATACTTCATCAATCCAATATATATACTCCACGCCAATTTCTTTTGGTATTTATCCGTTTGTAATAACTGTTCTTCTTGAGGATTTGATAAAAATCCACATTCAACAATCACTGATGGAATGGTTGCATTTCGAAGTAAATAAACATCATCCGGTGCCGGCTTGGCTTTACGTGTATTTCCATTGTCTATGGTTTCAATAAGCTCTTTTTGGATAGTTTCTGCCAACACTTTGCTCTGTTCATTATTTTTGGCATAAAACGTTTGCGCACCGTAATACTTGGACTGCTCAAATTTATTTAAGTGAATACTTATAAATACATCTGCCTGACTTTCGTCCATAATGTTTTTACGGTTTTTTAGATCTGAGTTCTTTTTCTCTCTAATGGTATTCTTATCCGCATCATGGATAGAATTATCATCTGCTCTTGTGAGTATTACTATTCCTCCGCTTTGTTCTACTAATAACTGAAGCTTCTGGGCTATTGCCAGATTAATATCTTTTTCTAAAACGCCGGAAGAGCCTGAAGCCCCCCCATCAGGATATCCATGGCCAGCATCAATAATTACTACCCTATTGGTAGTAGGAAGCGCAATGGTAGGGATTCCAGTATTAGTATCTTTGCTGTGAGAACTATAAAGATTAAAAATCATATATGAAAGAATACAGATAAGTGTTATTAATAAAAGATTTGTCCTTTTAACCATTAGTATCATAAACATACCACCTTTTTATAAGTACTATTTTATGCTATACATGATAAATTCAAAAGCAGTATTGGGTTTTATACTATAAATATTCTTATAAAAAAGGTGATATGACTACTTTCAGTTACTTCTTCTATCCTTTATACATACACTGCCTTGTATGCTTTTAGCTTTCTTCTTTACTTCTGCAGCAATCTCCGAAACTTGAAGCGCACTAAACAATTTACGATGTAAATTGGTTACAATAGCGATGGAAATACTCATAATCGGAAAACTTATATTATGTCCTAATCGATCAGTCGTAATGATATAACCTCGTTTTATGTCATCTCTTGTATATAATTCCAATATCTTTTTATCAAAATCTGCAATAACGCCTTCAGCAATTCTTTCTGCGGTTTCAGGTACAGTAATAATAACAAAATCATCTCCACCAATATGTCCGATAAAATCTTTATTATTATTAAACAGTCTGACGTTATCGTATATAATATCTGCCGTTAACTTTATCGCTCTATCTCCACTGGCGAATCCGTATGCATCATTATAAGCTTTAAAATTATCCAAATCAATATATAATACTGAAAATAATTCTCCCCGTGCAATTCTACTATTGATTTCCGTCTGTATTTCAATATTGCCCGGCAAGCCAGTAAGGGGGTTGGCCCAACGATTTCTATCAATCCTCTTCAGCGTATTTCTAACTCTGCTAAGAAGCTCACGCGGGTTAAAAGGCTTTGTAATATAATCATCGGCCCCTAATTCCAATCCTCTTAGTTTATCCTCTTCATTGTCTTGAGAAGTTAACATAATAATAGGCATTAGATTATTACTTTCATCATCTCTTAAAATCTTACAAACTTCAAACCCATCTATATCAGGCATAATAACATCCAGTATTACTAAATCAGGTTTTTCCGACCTAACTTTAAGTAAACCTTCAATTCCGCCAGACGCACTGACAACATCGTAACCTGCACCTGTTAATATATCTGATATTAATTTCGTCATAAATTCAGTATCGTCAATTACCAATATCTTTTTTTTAAACATAACAACGCCTCGCATCTTAGGTAGGCAATTTATCACATATCTAAATTCGCCACATTATATCATTGCATATTTTTACATAAAAATATATATTTAACTCTTGAACCTATTTATGATTTAATAAGACGTATATATTATATATCATATAAAATTAAAATTAAATAATAAAAATGTAAAAAAACGCACATTTTAAATAAAATGTAATAAAAAAACCAAAAGTGATTTACTTTTGGTTTTTTTATTTGGAGGCGCCACCCGGATTTGAACCGGGGAATAAAGGTTTTGCAGACCTCTGCCTTACCGCTTGGCTATGGCGCCACGATACTATATTTTAAATTTAACTAAAAAAAATAAATAACTTACATACACAGCATCATAACATAAACTCACTAGTTAATCAAGTATATTTCAAGAAAATAAGAGACACCTTTTTGGGTCTCTTATTTCCAATGGAGCGGAAGACGGGATTCGAACCCGCGACGTTCACCTTGGCAAGGTGACGCTCTACCACTGAGCCACTCCCGCACAAATTGAATATGAACTATCCAATTACACAATTCATATTCAAGTAACAAGTGGTGCCTCCGGGCGGAATCGAACCACCGACACGGGGATTTTCAGTCCCCTGCTCTACCGACTGAGCTACAGAGGCATAACTTTCACCTTTACGGCGAAACCTATGTTGGCGACCCGGAAGGGGCTCGAACCCTCGACCTCCAGCGTGACAGGCTGGCATTCTAACCAACTGAACTACCGGGCCACTTTTGTAATTTAGAATTGAAAGTTTCAAATTGAGAATTAAAACCCAAAAATATTTAATCTTTATTAATAATACAATTCTCAATTTTCAATTCTGAATTAATTCTTGGTGGGCACAATAGGGCTCGAACCTATGACCCCCTGCTTGTAAGGCAGGTGCTCTCCCAGCTGAGCTATGCGCCCTGACCGTTTTTCACTAGTCTGTCGTGTTCAGCGACAGATATTAGTATACAGAATTATATGCTTAAAGTCAAAGATATATATCCCGGATTATTCTATTTAAAATAATTTATTTATATATCCCTTTATTTTTCTTAATATTCCTCACTATATCGTTAACTTTTAATTGACAATTTACAGCTCACTACTCATAGATTTAACGCGTTGTGCTAGTTCAATTTGGAGTTTGGAGCTCGGAGCTTGGAGTTCAAAAATATTGTTGAAAAAACCTTAGAAATTTTTAGCGAAGCGGAGGAAAGTTGTGAGCTGTGAACAAGTACATCTTCTTTCTATCATTGAAAATACTACAAAATTTAAACAATTTTTATCTGGTACTCTTCTCCAATAAAAATTTTAATTGTTCTTTATTAAAATGATAAATCTCATTACAAAAATGGCAAGTAAGCTCTGCTTCACCCTGTTCTTCTATTATATCTTCCAATTCTTTTTTTCCTAACGAAACCAGTGCACGTTCTATTCTCTCCCGTGAACATCCACAAACATATTGGGTCTCTTTCTTTTCAGATATATTCCATCCGAATTCTCCCAAAACCTTATCTAAAATATCTTCAGGACCCATTCCTTCCGATATCATACTGGTAACAGAAGGAAGCTTTCTTACAGTGTCTTCTAATTTTTCAGCAACCGTTTCACTAGCGTCTGGCATCAACTGTACGATAAACCCTCCTGATGCTTTAACAGATAAGTCTATATCCACCAGTACTCCAAGGGCAATGGCTGAAGGTATTTGCTCAGACCTCGCATAATAATATGTCAAATCCTCTGCTATCTCACCAGTTGTTAAAGGTACTTGACCAACGTATGGTTCTTTTAATCCTAAATCTCTTACTACACTTAAATAACCGCGTCCTACAGCGCCTCCGACATCTAATTTACCATTGCTCTTTAATGGTAGGTCTACATCGGGATGATATACATACCCTTTTACATTCGCCTTCGAATCTGCAACAGCCACAATACCTCCTAAAGGACCATCTCCTTTTATTTGAATGGTAAGCGTATCTTTATTACCTTTAAGCATATTCCCCATCATTGCAGCAGCTGTAAGTGTTCTCCCTAAAGCAGCTGTCGCAATAGGATACGTATTATGTATTTTTTGTGCTTTATTAACCATATCCGTCGTAATTGCGGCAAAAGCCCTAATGGTTCCATCGGTAGACAATGCTCTTACTATATAATCTGACACACTCTCTCCTCCAATACAATATACATTCATAATTTATAGTTCACAGTTCACAGTTTACAATTTAAAGTTAATGATTTGCAAATTGGAATATTATTTATTCATCTTATTACTGAAAACTGTGAACCGGAAACTAATTTTATACCAAAAAAATCCCCAGTATATATACAGGGGATTTCGGTTGTTTCATTTTTTCATTATCGAGCTTATATATTATAAATTCTAACGTTGTAGCAAAATTATATCCTAACTACGTTAGAAGCTTGTGGACCTTTAGCACCTTCGATAACTTCAAATTCTACTTCCATTCCTTCTTCAAGGGTCTTGTAACCTTCCATTGAAATCGCTGAAAAATGCACAAATACATCTTTACCAGATTCGCTTTCAATGAACCCATACCCTTTTTCATTGTTAAACCATTTTACTTTACCTTTTTGCATATTTAAAAATACCTCCTAAAACGTTATAACGTAGCAGAAATTTCATCTAGCTACTTTTTACAGTTTACCATAGCAGAATATCATTGTCAATCAATTCGTTGAACTACAAAAAAAAACCGCTCACTTTCTTTTCCAGGTTTGCTGAAATTAAGTTGTTCATAGACATCCAAAAGTACTAATCCTGCTGCTTCAAGACATTTCCGGATAGTAAAAGTGGTGTATACTCTTTCTTTATGAAATTCATCTACCCTACTATATCTTTCCCCTTCTTTGATAAAAAAAGTTAAATAAAATTCACATATTTCACTTTTTTGATTATAATTATTTTCCCACACATAAAAAATATCATTCTCATCTACAACAAATATATTATTCCCTAATATTTCTTTTAACTTATATTGAGAATTTATATCAAAAATAAATAATCCCCCAGGATTAAGATAGTTTCGTACTAATTTAAACATTTTGATTAGGTCTTCTTCTTTTATAATATAATTGATGCTATCCATCAAACAAAGAATTGCATCTACTGTTCCATATAGTTCAAATTTCGTCATATCCTGATGTATATATAATATATCTAAGTCCATATCTCTTGCCTTCTGCACAGCTACATTTAACATGTCTTCCGATAGATCGATACCGATCATTTCATATCCACGCTTCGCTAATCTTGTAGTAATATTTCCCGTTCCACAGGCTAATTCAAGAATAAGATTAGGGTGAACATTATACTTTTTAAAGATTGCTTCAATATAGTCCACCCATTGATTATAGTCTACATCATTCATTAACCGGTCATATATATATGCAAATGCTGTATAACTTTTTGTCATTTATCTTCCCCACTATCTTCATTATCGTTCAATCTTTCCAGTACCAGTTTATATCCATCCGCCCCATAATTTAGACAACGATTAACCCGACTAATAGTCGCTGTACTCGCTCCGGTTTTATTTACAATGTCACTATATACATGGTGCTCTTTCAACATTTTCGCAACTTGAAGCCGTTGAGCCATTGCTTTTATTTCTGAAATGGTACACAAATCTTCAAAGAAATTATAACATTCTTCAACATTTTTCAATGTAAGAATAGCATTAAATA
>JASGMB010000114.1 GCA_030156665.1 Clostridiales bacterium | reverse complement strand
TCAAAAGTAGGCAATCCGCTGGCAACACTTATTCCTGCACCCGTTAATGCTAGTGGATACTTTGATTTTTCAAGTTCCCTTTTTAATGTCATAGGATTCATTTTATGCCTCCAGTATTTATCGATTGTTAGACCTATCATCACCCTAAATTATCAACTACTCTTTGTCATCAACCGAATATTCTACATCTGAAATCACTTCGCCATCTTCATTGATAACCCCTGAGCGTTTGCTATCAGTATAATTTTCAAGCTCTTCTTTTAATATAGTCCATCCATATAAAACAGCGATTGTATCATCAATCAGTCCGACCGCGGGGAATATATCGGGTATGGCATCTGTAGGACTTATAAAATACAATAAAATGCCTCCAATGATTATTTTTTTATATGTTGAAACCTCCGGATCTAAAAAATAATTGTACATGACTTTTAACTGATCAATAATACCATCTATTCCTTTGGAAGATTTCAATTTTGCGCTAAAATTTGATCGAATTTCTGTTCTGCCGGCTTCTGTCGCTGCTTTTTTTGTTAAGGCTTTTAATATTTTTAAAATATTTCTTATATTTATTCTTCTCATCTCATCACCGTCCTAGAACATATTATACCATACTTATGTATATTCAATGAATAATACTATTATGTTGCAGGACATAACAATCAAAATTCAGCTTTGGGGTGCATTTAATTTGTTTGAAGAATATACGCCCCAGCTTTGGAATTGGATAACCAGCAAGAATAAAGATTGAGCTAGAAGTTAAATACAACCTCTAACTCAATGTAACAAAGTGCTGAAAAATTAAATCATTGCTAAAATGATGAACTATATTCCCTATTATACTCTATATGGGCGAGAGGGAGTTGATATTTCACTTAAAGCTTCAGATGCTTCAGTATCAAAGGCCGGGTTAACTGCAAGGTCTCCTAAAGCAACCACTCCGACTAATTTGTTATTTTCTACAACCGGCAGTCTTCTAATTTGCTTTTGAGCCATTAATCTAGATGCATCGCTAACATCCATTGTAGGCGCAGCAGTGGTAACTTGTGAAGTCATGACATCACTTGCTTTTAGTGTTTTAGGGTTGGTGCCGTGTGCCACATTTCTTACAACAATATCCCTATCTGTTATAACACCTTTAACACCGCTATCATCTACAACAGGAACAACACCAATATTATGCTTTTGCATTAGCTGTGCAACCTGTTCTATCGGTGTATCAGGGCTTACAGTTACAACTTTACTGGTCATTATGTCTTTAAGTTGCAATGTGATCATCCTTTCTTTTTAACCTATCAAAGTAATCTATTTGAAATAGACTTCATTAATTATATTAACCTCTTTAAAAAAAATGATTCTAATTATTTTTTGGAACTAAAAAATATAAAAATATTTTACAGAAATTTGCTTTTTTATTAACCTTCTCACTGCCTGATGAATACAATAAAATATAGCAATTATGTTTATGAGAGGATGATAAAAGTCATGTGGTATGTCGTACAACCCGGAGATTCACTATATTTGATTGCACGTCGATTTGGAATATCGGTAGAAGAATTAAAACAAGCAAATCAATTAACATCAAATGTAATTTATGTCGGTCAGAGATTATATATTCCCGGTACCAATCAAGCAATTACTTACGTTGTACAGCCAGGCGATTCATTATATTTGATTGCACGAAAATTTAATACACTCATTGAAAGTATTATGGTACTTAATAACTTACCAAATACAAACTTAGTAGTCGGTCAACGTTTAAGAATCCCTCTCTACACCGAAGTTGTTGTGAATGTAGCAAGAGCAAATATTCGCAGTGGTCCCGGAACAAATTACGAAATTATAACCCAAATGGTAAAAAACGCAAGACTCCCTGCCTTAGCTCACTGGCAGAATTGGTACAAAGTTCGCCTCTTTGACGGAACCGAAGGATGGATTTCGAGCGGTATTGTTACTCTCAATGTTTATGGCGGAGATAAGCCCATTGTACGTATTCTAGGATTTTATACCTTAGAAGAAGGACCTACATTGCCAAGTTCATATAATTCTTTTGTCAATAATACAGAATTACTGTCAGAAGTAGGATTATTTATGTTTAGAATTGATGAAAACAATCCCACACAAATAGAAAAGTTTGGAGAATTTACCGATAAAGAAGTAAACACCCTGGTATCCATTGCTCACCGTAATAATATTAAAATAATGCCTGTCGTTCACAACTTACTTTACAAAGGTGGCACAACAACCGGTAAAAATGTGGTGAAACAGTTGGTATCTACCCCCGAAAACCGCCGAGTTTTTGCGCAAAACCTAGTGCGGCTTATTGAAAAATATGATTTTGATGGTGTCAATATTGATATAGAAGACGTATATATAGAAGACAGCGCCCGTCTATCTGCCCTTTACACCGAGATTGGAAATGTACTTGATAGAAAAGGCTATTTCTTCTCTGCTTCTGTGCCTTCAAGAGTAAGTGATGCACCATTTAATCCATTTTCCGATCCTTTTAACTATGATGCAATTGGCAAAGCAGTAGATGAATTTGTGGTTATGCTCTATAATGAACATGGCTGGCCAGGAAGCCCTCCTGGACCACCAGTTTCAATTGGGTGGATGGAAAGAGTACTAAACTATACCATCACAAAAATGCCAAAAGAAAAGGTCATCGCTGCCGTTTCTGTTTTTGGATTTGACTTCAACTTAACAACCGGCAAAAACACATACGTCACCTATCCAATGGCAATGGATCTTGCTAGACGGTATAATAAACAAATTACCTTTGATGAAAAAACACAAACGCCAATGTTCGCTTATGAAGATGAACAGGGAAATAAGCACGAAGTTTGGTTTGAAAATAGGCAAAGTATTCTAGCTAAAATTCGATTGGCCTGGCGATTAGGCATTAGCGGAATCGCTCTTTGGAGGCTGGGCATGGAAGATCCTGCTATCTGGACTATGCTTGACCGTGATGTAGTCGTTAGGAAAGTTTAAATAGCAGTAAAAAGTACTCCATATTGGAGTATTTTTTTATGCGTCTATCTTCCCAGCCATCGCCTGTCCCAATCCTCGCGTTGCACCTGTTATTACTGCAACTTGCCCATGTAAATCAAATAAATTCATTATCTATTTTACCCCCATTACTCTATGAGTAGCTATTGCCAGTTATATTTACAAGTCACTCTCATTTATCTTTTTGGTAAAATCTCTATCCAATAGCCGTCGGGGTCGGAAATAAAGTAAATTCCCATTGCCTTATTTTCAAAACAAATACATCCCATCTTTTTGTGGTGTTCATAAGCTGCTTCAAAGTCATCTACGGTAAGGGCAAGGTGAAATTCATTATCCCCTAAGTTATAAGGTTTATCCCAATCTCTTAACCAGGTTAATTCAAGCTTATGATTCGTTTCGCCATCACCTAGGAATACAAGTATAAAACTACCGTCAGAAGCATTCTTCCTTCTTGTTTCTACCAGTCCTAAAGCTTCCTTATAGAATGCCAGACTTTTTTCAAGGTCTAAAACATTGATATTGTTGTGGTCAAATTTAAATTTCATTAAATGTTCCTCCTTTTTCATTTTAAGATTAAAATTTATGCTAGAATGATTTTATATATTGCTAATATTCCTTTACTTTTCATTCATTAATTCCCGGAAGCTGTTGTAACTGCTGTGGTGGCCGCAGTAGTAACAGCAATCAAGGCAGCCGTTTGTGCAGCAATCATGGCTTCTATGGAAATGCCTACTCCTGTTTCAATCAAATTTTGTTGAATTTTATATTTTTCAGCATATTGATTGCAAACTAAAGCTGTGGATATTAGAACATTCATGTCTTTATAAAACCCTTTAGCAAAATTTTTAGACTTTAAGTATTGTACTATTTCTACTATATCCTCCAATGCTTTCGCATATTCATCTCCAAGTAATGCAAGATATCCTATTATACCATAATATGTAGGCGAAAGAGCAAGTTTATGATGCTTTAGGAAAACATAAATTTTTTTACATCTTTCTACTTTATCTTCCACACTTTCGGGGCTAAATGTAAGAAGATGGGAGACAAACTGAAGACCATTCCCCTTTGAAAAACCTGCCTCACTTAACTTTTTATAGCATCTTTCCATCTCATCGGCTAACGCATCGATGTTTTTTTCTGAGCCGGCCAATAATACAGCAATAGGATAATCATCCGACGACGTTAGCCAAAAATGATGCTGCTTCATTTTTTGATAAATATCTATGGTTTTTTGAATTCTTTCTTGTAAATACTCTTCAGGACAAGTGAGCATTAAAGCATAAGCAGCGATACCTAAATACGGGGTGTGTTTAAATTTATTTTTTCTCAATTGATGTTCATATTCCAATAACATCTGAAAACTATTTTTAGGATCATCAAACCGCGTAGCGAGAAGGGCAGCAATAGAAAACATTTGATGTCCTCTATATATAGAAAACATTTTTGTGTTCTTTTTGATGAATTTGAGTGTTTCATCATATTCTTGCTCATCAAAACTTTTATCACTTATGTAATATAACAAGGTAACAAAACGCAGTGTTAAATCGTGTGCCGACCACTTGTATTTTTTTCTTAAAAGTTGAAACAGCTCATCCATTCCATCCACTTGCCATGTTATAATCGGTTCCATATTGTCTCCTCCCCGCAGGTCAATGTTAAACAAACTTATCTACCTGACATATTTTGTATTAACTTAAAAAGTGCCTCTATAAAAACTATTATTGCTGCTTATCTTAACGCACATCATTCGTCTGTTTTCGTTTCGCAGACCATTTATTAATCATAATGTTATATAATAAAAACCAATTTGTCAATTATTGCTAAGTACAATTATACCATTTAATTTTCATTTATCTGTATAAAACTTGTTGATTTACTTATAACTAATATTAAATTACTCTACACTCTAATTTTTTATTTACGTTATTCTAAATAAACTTTATGAAAAAGATTAGGAGGCATGTTATGAAAAGATCTTTGCCGATGATATTAGTAATTTTATTAGTATTTTCTATAGGCGCGTGTGCTGCCAATAGGACACCGGAGCCTTCACCCACACCTACTCCGTCTCCTTCACCTGCTCCTGCAAATAATGTTACTTATAAGGATGGCACATATACCGGTGAAGGTGACAAAAGACAGTATGGGTATGAAAATGCTACAGTCGTTATAACAAACGGTAAAATAGAAACTATTACACTTAGAAGACTGGAAAACGACGGAAAAGAAGTAAATTACGATGACTGGACTGGGAAAGAAGTAAACGGTAAAGTAAGACCTAATCTCAAAAAATATAGAACAGACCTGGCAGACCAAATGGTTGAAAAACAAACTTATAATGTGGATATCATTTCTGGAGCCACAGATAGTTCCAAGGGATGGCAGTTAGCTGTTCAAAGAGCTTTAGAAAAAGCTAAAAAATAGTATTTAACTACTCATGTTGGTAATGTAAATAAATTAGAGTGTGTTAGTTAAACATATATAAAATAAATAAGTATATTGAGCATTTCCATAATACAAAAAGCAGACCTCTTATCCGGTTTGCTTTTGTATTATGATCACAGGGATAAAATCAGTGTATAGTATGCACGGTAGCCTAGTAAGACTTTTATATCTTATTTAAGCATTCCTATTCGATTAAACGGGTATATTATAAAATATGCTTTTCCTTGAATTTGATCTTTTGAAATATACGGGTCTTGCCAGTAGCGACTGTCATAGGAGTTTGTTCTGTT
>JASGMB010000012.1 GCA_030156665.1 Clostridiales bacterium | reverse complement strand
CCTGTAATTTCTATAATATCTTTAACTGTTTTTGCACCATGTTTTATTACAGCATCTATTACCTGCTTTTCTGTAACCTTGCTGCAGTAGCAGGCATATTTAGGATTAGCATCTTTTTTAAACCATATAGGCAGTTTCACTTGCTGCTTATTGAATTTAACATTTGATTCTGGATTGTAATAAACAATATCACATTCTTCATTCATGCATATATAATAATCTTTATCTCCGACCAATTCCGTCAGTGTATCCGTTACCAGATGCTTTACTGTAATATTTTTTACTTTGACTCCTGATGTTTTACACACAGGACATGTATTGTCATTTTCTATTTTATTAAGTGATTCTTTTCCCTCACAGCAACAGCAGTTATTTACTTTTTCATTTATCATTTTATATTTCCCTCCGAGATAGATTATAAAATACATCTTTTTTCATAAAGTCTACCCTAAAATTGTATCATGACATCCTAAGCATCTTCCATCCGCTGCTTATAAAATACATTGAAAATACCATAATAAATATGCCTAACAATAAAATAATCCAGCGATATGCAGCATCACTTATCAGTTTCCTGTCTCTTGAAAAATACTACGGAAACATACAAATTCGGATAAAACACGTCCTATGTATTTTTACTTTATCATCTTCAACACATAATTGACTTCATCCACGCTGAATTCTTCAGGGTCAAAAGAACCACCCACCCATTCAAGCATGGATTCATGCTCTGGATGCTGCGGGTCCTGGATTGCTTCAAGGAAATCTTCATATCCCCATGGCCCACCTACATCTTCAGGCGGACAGTTTCTTTTGCCACCTATACATATTGGATATTTAACGCCTTCTTCTGGGTCAAGCACCTTCTCAACAACAATGTCATGTCTCCAGTTATCACCAAAATCGTAAACATATCTGAATTTATCCTTGGGTGCAAAGTTTATACTGCTTAACTTTACCCTTTTTGCGCTTTTTACTTCATATCTGCTGTAAAAGTCCCAATCATCATCTTTTTCCCCTATAATCATATCTCCCAGAGTAAACTCATAAAGGTGGGATTCAAACCATCCCATCGCATACTGGATTATCCTGTGGAGTTTATAAAACGTGATATCGTCTCTAACCAATATCCTCCTCCAGACAGGAGGCTTTACATCCTTTAATGTTATTTTCAACTGAAGAATTTTCATAATCTCACGGCTCCTTTTACTTGTATTTATGCACTTCTATTTTTGTCATTTCTCTACGTTCTACAATATTAAAAACAATATCCTATTATCATTATACATTAATTTTTATTTGCCAAAATACCTTACTATAAATATTGGCTTTTATTTTTTAATATTTACGCTCTGGACCATAATAATAAATTTCCGTTATTACATCAATTTTATTTTTATAGAATTTTGCCACTTATGAAACAAGCATTCTGCATTTGTAATTCTTAATCTTTAATCCTATTTCCGTACCCCTTTATAACCTTTCAATGACATAACTTCATTATTCCAGGACCAACTTTATTCACATAGAGCCAACTTTATTATTACAGAACCGACTTTATTATCACAGAGCAAACTTTATTATTTTATTGATTTTCCCTTATTCCTTAACCCAAAAAATCCTTGCCACTAACTATGTATATTTAAAATAAACTCCACCCACACCCCTCAAACCCTTGATTTTTCTATATCCTAATTTCTACCAGATAATAAAGTCCGCTCTATTTTCTCTTATTTCCATCCCATTTATTAACACTTTTCCCATAATCCTTGTACCAATTTTAATAATAAAGTCGATTCTAAATAGGGATGTTTTGAAAGGAAAATAGGGATAAGTTTCATGGTTTAAGGTTTACGGTATACATATTTTTTAATTCATTTTTCAATCACTATATCAATATTTCCTTCAATATAATAATCAATACTTCTCTCAATTCCTTTAAAATCAATAGTTTCAAGGCTATAACCAATATACCGTTCTAATCAAAATTCTAATGAAAAATCTAATCCCTTAACCCTTATGCCTTAATCCTTCTCCCTGTAAAAAAAGCAAACCCCGCAGCAAAACAGGATTTCTCCTGCATCTACTACGGGATTTGGGAACGAACTTTATTATCATAGAGTCAACTTTATTATCATGGAGTGGAGTTTATTTTAGTTATACAACAACATGAACATTAGCTTTTAAATCACTCTACTGTAACAGATTTTGCCAAATTCCTTGGTTTATCTACATCACACCCCTTTGCTACTGATACATAATAAGCAAATAGTTGTAGTGGTATAATTGTAAGTACAGAAGACAGCAGTGGCTCTACTCTTGGGATATATAATACAAAATCTGCTTCTTTTTCTATTTCTGTATTACCTTCTTGAGCAATGGCTAGTACCATTCCGCCTCTAGCCTTTACTTCTTTAATATTGCTCAACATCTTATCAAAAAGATGTTCTTGCGTCGCAAGTGCTACTACTAGCGTTCCGTCTTCAATAAGAGCAATTGTACCATGCTTTAGTTCTCCTGCTGCATAAGCTTCAGAGTGAATATAAGATATTTCTTTTAGCTTTAAAGAACCTTCCATAGCCACAAAATAATCCAGTCCTCTTCCAATGAAGAAAACATGCTTATCCATATAGTGTTTAGAGGCAAAATACTGTATCCTTTCTTTATTTTCCAGTATATTGGCCACTTTATCCGGAATTTGTTTTAGATATTCTATAATACCTTCTACTTCCTGCTTAGAAATTGTACCTTTTTTCTCTGCCATATATAATGCAATTAAATACATAGCAGTCAACTGGGTACTATAAGCTTTTGTAGAAGCAACTGCAATCTCCGGTCCAGCCCAAGTATATAATACATCGTTGGATTCCCGGGCAATCGAACTACCCACTACATTTACTACCGATAACACTCTTGCTCCTCGTTTTTTGGCTTCTCTTAGAGCAGCTAACGTATCGGCTGTTTCACCAGACTGACTGATTACAATTACAAGAGTACGCTCATCTATAATCGGATTACCGTATCTGAATTCGGATGCAACAACTACTTCAACAGGGATTCTGGCTAACTTTTCAATGAGGTATTTTCCAACCATCCCTGCATGAGAAGCTGTTCCACAAGCTATAACATATATTTTACTAATATCATCTATATCTTCTTTTGTAAGCTCAATATTATCCAATACGATACTTCCATTTTCAATTCTTGGATTAATTGTATCCCTAATCACTTTAGGTTGTTCACAAATCTCTTTAATCATAAAATGGTCGTAACCACTCTTTTCAGCAGCAGTTACATCCCAATTAACAGTAAATACTTCTTTTTTAATTTCTTCTTTGTTTAAGTTAAATATCTTAACATCTTTCTTTCTTAGAAGTACGACTTCTTTATCTTCTAATAAATAAATATTTCGTGTATGTTCTAAAATAGCCGGAATATCCGATGCAATAAAGTTTTCATTCTCACCTAATCCAACAATCAGTGGACTGTCTTTTCTTACAGCAACGATTTCATCGGGTTTATCTTTACAAATAATACCCAATGCATAAGAACCTTCCACCTTATTGATTACTTCAATAATGGTATCTATTAAATCTCCATTATAGTAATAATCAGTTAAATGTGCTACTACTTCCGTATCAGTGTCGGATACAAATTGATATCCCTTGCTAATAAGAAATTCTTTTAACTTAAGGTAATTCTCTATAATACCATTATGCACAACCGCAATGCTTCCGGAGGCACTGGTATGAGGATGTGAATTTATATCGGATGGTGCACCATGAGTAGCCCATCGTGTATGCCCAATTCCCATTGTTCCAAATAGATTATTACCATTGGATAATTTTTCTTCGAGTATTTTCAGTCTCCCTTTTGCCTTTACTACATTAACTTGGCTATTATCATACACTGCCACTCCAGCAGAGTCATATCCTCTATATTCAAGCTTTTTTAATCCTTCTATCAGTATAGGTGCTGCCTGTTGATCACCTATGTATCCAACAATTCCACACATATTTGAGACCTCCATTTATTAGGAGTGGAGGTAGGGAGTGGGGAGTGCAACTCTTCATATTAAATAATTTTTAATCAGATCAAAAAGTTTTAAAGAATCATCACCATCCACTCCTCACTTCCACTTCTGAATGATTTAATTTTTAATGACATCTACTGTCTACTGCATGCTTAAACTCTCTTTGTGCCACAATCGCTTGTGGTTTTGTAGAGTTTTTATCGATGGCAAGTCACCGGGAGGCATCCGCCGAACATTCGATAAACCTCCTCCTCGTCAACTGCTGATCATACGTACTCAACAGTCCAGGCGCTTTAGATTTGACGGTTGACATAAGGGATGCATTTCTCTTGTATCAAGAAATGTCCCTGCTTATGCATACAATGGCATCGCCCCCTTTAAATAATTGTGAATTGATAATGTAGAATAATACATTTCCGTGTTTTTTCATTTTTCATTCTACATTATCAATTCTCAATTAATTTCTTATCCTAATCTTTCTTCGATTAAATTAGCCAATTCTTCTGCTTTTTGCTGTAAGAACTCTTTATTCTGTCCTTCTATCATTACACGTACTAATGGCTCTGTTCCCGAAGGTCTTATAAGTACCCTTCCGCTATCTTTAAAGGTATTTTCCAGTTCCTTGACCGCTTGTGCAATTACTTCATCTTCCATGTATGTATTTTTATTTCCGTTCTTTACTTTTGCATTTACTAATACTTGCGGTAGTCTCTGCATCACTGATGCAAGTTCTGATACTTTTTTACCCGACTTTTTAAGTATGGATAATAGTTGAAGAGCGGTAATCATTCCGTCACCAGTAGTATTATGCTCTAAGAAGATAATATGCCCCGATTGTTCTCCACCAATAATATATGCATTCTCACGCATTTCTTCCAATACATATCGGTCACCTACTTTTGTTTGCTTGATCTTCAACCCCTTTTCTTTTGCCATAAGAAATAAACCGAGGTTACTCATAACGGTAGCTACAAGTGTATTATCTTTTAACTTTCCTTGCTCCATAAGGTTTAATGCACAGATAGCCATAATTTGATCTCCATCCACTAAATTGCCTTGCTCATCAACCGCTAAAACCCTATCCGCATCTCCATCAAATGCAAGCCCAATATCTGCACCGGATGCTACTACAAATTTTTGTAATTGTTCCATATGGGTTGACCCGCAATTTAAATTAATATTCGTTCCATCCGGCTCATTATGAATAACACTTACTTCCGCACCCAGTTCAAATAACGCAATAGGAGCAGCTTCATAAGCTGCACCATTTGCACAGTCCAGCGCAATTTTCAAACCTTTTAGGTCCACATCAATGGTACTTTTGACAAATTTTATATAATCATCTAATGCATCTTCATTTTCAGTCTTATGTCCAATATCTTTGCCAGTAGGCACTGGAATTTGTTCTGCATTATCAAGAATAATTGCTTCTATTCTTTCTTCTATTTCGTCACTAAGCTTATATCCTTTATTATTAAAATATTTAATCCCATTATATTCTACTGGATTATGAGAAGCAGATATGACTACTCCTGCGTCAGCGTTGTATAACCTGGTCAGATATGCTACTGCCGGAGTAGGTATTACGCCTATAGAAATCGCCTCTGCCCCCACAGAACATATACCTGCAATCAGAGCCGCTTCCAGCATATCCCCCGAAATTCTGGTATCTTTTCCCACTAATATTTTAGCCTTATGATGTGTTTCTTCAGTTAATACATACGCTCCTGCTTGCCCAACTTTAAAAGCAAGTTCGGGTGTGAGCTCGGTATTTGCTACTCCTCTAATTCCATCCGTTCCAAATAGTCGTCCCATTATGTACTCCTCTCAAAAGCTTTACAGTTCATGGTTCACAGGCTACAGGCTTTACAGTTTGCTGTGGACTGTAAACCATGAACTATAAACTTATTTTTATCTCATTTTTAGTCTCAATCCCATCCTATATTATATCATTTTTGTTCAAATACTCAACTACATTTATTTTACAATTTCAATGATTGCTCAACTTATAACATACATACTATTAATTGCTAATGCTTTTCTTATATCGGGTAATGCTTTTTTTGCAGCCAAATATCCTCGGTCTATACACTCTTTGATTCTATCCGCTTCCAGCAGTCTTACATCATATATACCAGGTTTTAATATATAGTCTGCATCTTTTAATTTTATTTTTGATAAATTATAAGCCATGACATCGATAGACTGAGCAGCAATTTCAAAAATATTGTCAATTTCCGCCTTCGTTTGACCTGCATAACCCAAGTTGACTGCAAATACTTTGTCTGCTCCCATGTCCTTTAAAATTTTTGTAGGTACATTATCGGTTATTCCCCCGTCTACCAATCTCCTGTTACGAAACATTTTAGGCTTAAATACTACCGGAAAAGCAGCACTGGCCCTTACTGCTTCTGAAATATCCGCATCATCAATGTATACCGTATCGTTTGTATCTTTTAAAAATGATTTATTAGATATAAACATGACGGTCTGTGCTGTATTAATATCTACTGCAGGAATCGCTATCGGAATTACCACATCCCGAATTGTATAAACCTTTTTACGATTACAATATTCTTTTACAGTCCGTTCTATTACATTACCTTTTACAAAACCGTCTATTTTCCCTTTTCTTCTTAAAATCCAATTGCCTGCAAAAATAGCTAAACCAATGAAATCAAAATCTACTAAATTTAATTTCTCTCTATCTTGACTTCGCTTGAATAATAGTAAATCAACAGCAAAAGGGACTAGTTTTCCCCAATCGAAATCAGCTATGCCTTTGTCAAACCTTAAGAAAATTTCCTCTATCTCCCGCGCGGTATAGCCTGAAGCATATAATGCACCTACAATACTGCCGGCACTTGTACCGGATATCATATTGATAGGTATACCGGCTTCTTCAAATACCTTTAATACCCCGATATGGGCAGCACCTCTTATGCCTCCACCTGATAACGCAACCCCTATTTTCATTGAAAACAGATTCTCAAAGTTGACTTTTTTGAAACACATAACGGAAATTATAAATAAATTTATCCACAGAATACAAAGGTTTATAATTTCCTATGTGTTATAAAAAAAGATAAAAATCTGTGAACTGTAAATAAGTTCTCTCATTCGCAATTTGATTTTTCATTACTTTTTAATTCTTCATTATATTTTACTCAGCACTCAGGCGATTGGTGCATATTTTTTGATGATTTCCTCTGCGATTCTTATACCATCCACAGCTGCACTTACAATGCCTCCCGCATACCCGGCACCTTCACCGGTTGGATACAATCCCTTTAACTTTACTGCTTCTCCTGTTTCATTTCTGGGTATGCGAATAGGTGCAGATGTTCTTGTTTCTACGCCGGTCATTATCACATCAGGACTGGCATATCCTTCTATTTTCTTTGCAAAATACCTTAATCCATTTTTCATAGTATTGATTACATAGGCGGGTAAGCATTTTGTAAGATCAGTGGGAATAACATTACCAGTATAACTGGGCTTTACACTGCCAATGCTTTTTGAGGGTACACCTTGTAAAAAATCTCCCACTTTTTGCACTGGAGCAGTATAATTACTGCCCCCAACTTCAAAAGCAAGTCTTTCCCATCGTTTTTGAAATGCTACCCCGGCAAGGGGATGTGCACTTGAAACACCGTCTATTCCGCCAAAATCGCCAGGACCTACAGAGACTACAAGAGCACTATTTGCATTTTCTCTGTCTCTGGCAAACTCACTCATGCCGTTGGTCACTACAGAGTTATATTCCGAAGCAGCAGCCACCACAACACCGCCAGGACACATACAAAACGAATAACAGGTCCTGTCAGGGCTTTTATACACTAATTGGTAATCTGCCGCTTTTAATCTTGGATGTCCCGCATAATCTCCATATTGTGCTATATCTATCGTTTTTTGTAAATGTTCAATTCGTACACCAATAGAAAAGGGCTTTTGTATAATTTCAATGCCCCTCTGTAACAGTATCTCATATGTATCTCTTGCACTATGTCCTATCGCCAATACCACAATATTACATAAAATTTCTTCCTGATGATTTACCACTACACTTTTGACAGCACCATTAGAAAATCTGATGTCGGTTACTTTAGAATGGAATCTTACCTCTCCTCCCAAAGAAATAATACGGTTTCTTATATTTTTTACAACATCTTTTAAAAGGTCAGTACCGATATGCGGTTTGCCTTTATATAAAATTTCCTCCGGCGCCCCTGCTTCTACAAATGCTTTTAGAACCTGTTCACTTCTTTTATCATTAATTCTTGTGGTTAATTTACCGTCCGAAAATGTACCGGCACCTCCTTCACCAAACTGTACATTTGATTCTAGGTCAAGCACGTTTGTTTGCCAAAACGCATGGACTTTTTTACTTCTATCATCTACATCTCCCCCTCTTTCTAACAAGAGGGGCCTATACCCCTGCAAGGACAAAATAAGGCCGGCAAATAATCCTGCCGGTCCTGTTCCTATGATAATAGGCCTACCTACTATTTTCTCCGTACCGGGTTGGATAGGTTTCTCATATTGCGGGACTATTAATTGTACTCTTTTAAAATACGAAGATTCTTAATATTACTTTCTCTAGTACGTAATTTTTTCGAAACAATCTCTCGTAATAAATTAATATCTTGGTCAATTGATAATCTTATATTATTAATTTTCAAGCTCATTAAGTCTGTTCCTCCCATGGACTATCGTTTGCTATCGTCTGTAGAAGAATTTGCTTTTTGGTTATTTACATTGCTATTTACAGGCTGTGTATCCCCTTCTCCTCTCTGCCTGGACAACTTTATATCTACAACATAATTGCCTACAACCTCAACATCAGAAAACACTTGAATATTAACAGGCACCTTATGTTCACCTTCATTTAAGTCTTTTATATCGATAGAAGCATATATGTCACTACTTTTAAGCGCATTCACGTTATCTTCGATGCCTTTTAGTGTCACTTCTAATTGCTTTGTAATTAATCTATAGCTCAGATCTTCCGGTACATTATTCACTCTTATATTTTTCAGCGTTAAGGTGCGTGATATCCGTTTTTCAACATCAAGTTTTACATTTACTGAGTTTACCACATCAATTAATTTTAATTCTTTCGGTATCTGGATTGGGACATCTACCTCCAAGTCTTTTTCGATATTAGCAATATTAATTGGCTCAGTAAATACTTGAGATATATCATCTACTACTTCACTTTTACCTGCAACTTTTACTGTAGCAGGATTAATTTCTGTTTTTTCTACAACATAGTTTTCATTGATTAGACCAACAAATTTCGGTATAACTGTAACCTCTTTAGACTTTATAATAGGATATACGATTTGAACTGTGTCCACCTCTCTGCTAATATTATCACTATTTATTTTTTCACCATTCTTATTATATATTTCATACTTTTGTGTGGTGATTATATCCTTTGTTTGCCCGGATAAATCCACCGAAACACGTAAGCTGTCTATTGTACTAATAATGGATGAAGGTCCCCTTAACGTAACAATATTTGGCATTATTTGAGGTTGCAATGCAATATACGGGTCTTTTACCGTTCCTTTTGGAATGACTGTAATCGGTTTTTGTATTTCCATCATTTTATCTAATTTAACGACTACATGATACGGTTTTTTCTCTAAAATGGTAATGCCATCAATGGGCAAATCAACCTGTACTGGAATCGAATGTTCTCCTGTTCTGTTAAAACCGGTCAGATCAACAGTAGCTTTAATATTATTCGTGTCTAATCCAGCTAATGTTTTTCTCCGACCTTTCACTTTCAAATTAACTTTTGGCTTATTTTCATTAAGAATAAATAACCCAAACTCTTTAAGAGAATCGGTATGCGTAAATTCTATAGGCACATCCTTTAGCGTCACTTCGGTTTCAGGATTTTGTATATCCACTACATAAAGCCATAAAATAATAGCAATAAGTACTGAAATAATTCTGAGCGTAACATCCTTATTAAAAAATCCCTTATTCAAAATTCCTTTCACTTGACTTTCCCCTTCCATGATAACAGCTTTTTCTTGCTCTTATTATCCCGGTTAATCAAGAGGGTCTTGTGTAGTGCTTTCTTTAATGTTTCAATGGTTAGATTTCTGGTAAGGTCCCCGTCTAATGCAACAGATACTTTGCCTGTTTCTTCTGAAACTACTATTACAACTGCATCTGAATTTTCTGAAATGCCTAAAGCCGCTCTATGCCTTGTTCCCAATTCATTGCTGAGATTCTGGTTTTGAGTAAGAGGTAAAAAACATCCTGCAGCCTTTATCTTACTGTCGCGTATGATTACAGCTCCATCGTGTAAAGGTGTATTGGGGATAAATATATTTACCAATAATTCCGCACTAATCATAGAATCCATCGTAATACCGGTTCTAATAATATCACCTATCTTAGTCTCCCTTTCGAAGACAATAAGAGCACCTATACGATTTTGCGATAGGCTCTGTACTGCTTTTGCGACTTCCTCAATTGTTATGTTAACATCCTTTTCCGTACTGTACTCTTCAAAATTAAAGATATTACCAAACCGGCTTCTCCCCATTTGTTCAAGAGCACGTCTTAGTTCCGGTTGGAATACAACCAATAATGCTAACACCCCAACCTGCATAGTATTTTTTAGAATAAAATTGATAGTATTTAACTGTAACCAATCACTCAGTTGCGTTACAACCAATAAAATAACAATCCCTTTAATAAGCTGCTCCGCTCTTGTCTCTCGAATCAGTCGGATGGCTTTATAAATCGCAAAAGCTACTATTATCACATCAATAATATCGCTAAATTTTATAAATTTTATATAGTGAAATATATATTCAGAAAATTTTTCTATCACTACCGTGCACCCCATATTGTGTCTTTTTATTAGATTATACCGTTTTTGTTGGGAACTTGTCAGCATTTTTTTAAATTTTTTCAAAAAAAAGCATAGTACTTTAGTCGCATAAATTGTGTGACTTGTACAAATGATAAATATAGTTAACGGTTTACAGTTTATAGATTGTAGTAAAATATTGAAAATTAAAAAACACATAAATTGTATATTGTTTTAGTACTTACATTTATGCTAATTTTTTACATTCAATTGTATATTTATTCATTTTTTTGTATAATGACTATAATCTGTAAATCACCAGCATATTTTCGATATGAATACGGAGGTAAACTATGGATAAAGATGCAATGATGTCAAAAATGATTAAAGATAAGCTAGAAGAAAAAATGGGTGCCAGTGCCATGGATATAAACGTTGAATATCAAAATGGTTTTGTGCATCTATCAGGATTTGTTGATGTATTAGCAGAAAAGAAATTTGCAGAAGAAATTTTAAATGAAATTGACGGCATTCATAACATTGAAAACAATATTACCATTTGTACAGATGGAGAAATTAGTGATAGTCATATTACAGCTGAAATAGATAGAACCATTAAGCATAGTAAATATGCAAACAATCTTAGAAGAATCAGTTCAAAAGTTTCAGGCGGTACTGCATGCTTAATTGGTTCAGTAAATACCTTGGCAGATGAAATGCATGCGATTGAATTAGCACGAAGTGTAAGAGGCGTTAAAAATGTTGTAAGTAATCTTGATATTACTACTTCCCATAGATATGACGATGCTACCATCAAAAATAAAATCAATCAGATATTATCGGGAACACGTTTAAGTATCCCCGACATCAAAACGGATGTCAGTGACGGAAAAGTCACTTTGAAAGGCTATGTATCCAGTGCAAAAGATATGGAACTGGCCATTGAATTAGCAGCAGATATTGAAGGTGTCACCCATATAAGTAACCAGTTAAAGATTAGAAGGTTGTAATATCGCAGAGAATGGGTTGTGCAACAGTCTGCACTACCTCTCCCCGCTTTTTGCTACCCGCTCATTTACCATACATTGCCCAAATGGACATAAGTTAAATATTTCTCCGCCTCTTCCCGTGCCTTATATAAAGTTTCTACCGGGGTAGGGTGTCTGTCTGTCATCTTATAATTTGGAAAATACCTGGTAAGATGCAGAGGGATTCTTGGATTGATACCGGCAATCCATTGGCTTAATTCTCTGATTTCCCGGATACTGTCATTCAAATCCGGGACCACTAATGTGGTAACTTCTATATGGCATAGTAGTGCAGCAATTTCTACAGTCTTTTTAACTTCTTCTAAAGTACCTCCACAAATCGTTGTATAATATTCATTTGTAAATCCTTTTACGTCAATATTCATTGCATCAATATAAGGTAAAATATCCTTTAACGGCTGCTGGCTTATATATCCATTGGTAACCAATACATTCTTTAAGCCGGCTTCCTTTGCTTTTACCGCTGTTTCATAAACATATTCATACCATATGGAAGGTTCATTATAAGTATAAGCAATACCAATACAATTTTTGTGTTCCTGCGCAGTTTTGATCAATTGCTCTGCTGTTACCAAATCTGTATGTGGCACCTTATGGGCAATGCTCCAATTTTGACAAAAAGAACAGGTTAAATTACACCCAAAGCTGCCCACAGATAAAATATCACTTCCGGGATAGAAATGATACAACGGTTTTTTTTCAATAGGGTCCATTGCAGCCGAAGATACTTTGCCATAATTCAGAGAATACAATATTCCATCACGGTTTTCCCGCACTCTGCATATTCCAACCTTTCCGGGTGCGATGCGGCAGTTATGAGGGCACAAGTAACAGTGAACCTTCTTATCCTCTATCTTATTGTAATACATGGCTTCTTTCATGGTATTCCTCCATTCATTTTAAATATTAATCTTCCTCATCAGAAAAAGATAAAATTTCCAGCTCCATTCAATTGCACTTATAAAAATTATATGATACTATTCCATTATGTTATAACGACTGCGGCAGAAAACTTGCCCGCTTGTGGGTAAGATGAATGCCGCACAAAGTTTCATCAAAATCTGCCTATTAAATAACTTCGAGGCTTGCCTCGAAGAATAAAATCGAAGATTTTGATATAAATTAAAGGAGAATGTATATGTTTCATATTAATCCTATGAGTATATTATTATCTTTACCGGGGATTTTTATAGGATTCGCTTTTCACGAATTTGCACATGCCTTTGCAGCCGATCGATTGGGTGACTCAACACCTAGGTCTCAAGGAAGATTAACCCTTGACCCTTTACCTCATATTGATATTATGGGGCTTATTCTTATTATTATTGCAGGATTTGGCTGGGCTAAGCCGGTTCAAGTGAATCCTAGAAATTTTAAAAATCCAAAAAGGGATGACATCATTGTATCTTTAGCCGGCCCGATGATAAATTTTGCTATTGCACTTTTATTTGTTGTGCTTTTAAAATTACTTGTGATAACCGGGGTGTTTTATTTTATCAATACCACCATTACCAGTGGTATTGAAGCACTTATTTACCAAACCGTTTGGATAAACTTGATATTATTTGTTTTTAATTTGCTTCCTATATATCCGCTGGATGGATATCACGTTCTGTCTCATTTTGTTCCGTACAGTAATCGAGAAAAACTCTACCGATTACGATATTTCAGCAGATTCATATTACTCATTATTCTTATTACTCCTGTGGCATCATACGTAATTCTACCGGTAGTAAGTAGTTTATACGATGGATTATTTACATTATTAAAACTATAATACAAATAATGGGTTGTAGGTATTTTGTTGCACTACCTACAACCCACTATTCACTGCTCATTACCTTCACATTTACTTCAACCCAAATTTTTAATACATCGGATAACATTAATCTTGTTACTTTTAATTTGTATTCGTTTTCATCTATTCTCATAATTCTTTTATCTATTACTTCTGCAACCATTTCAATGTCAATGTTTTTTACCTCTTTACCCAATAACATATTATACTTTTCCTTGATATGTTTTTCCAGTGATATTTTTTCCATATCATCTCCGTCGTACAACAAAAAAATTTCTATGTCTTTGAGTATAAACTTATTTCTATTTTTCATAGATTCCTCGAATTTTTTCAGTCGGACATTATTATCTTCAATAACTGTCTCGAGTGACCTAATTTTCTTATGGTACTGATCAATTCTGTAACTAACCAGTGCATTTAATCCTGTGATGCCTATTAACACTCCTATTACCATACCTGTCAGTAAACATAAAATAAATTTTAACTTAGATTTTTTTATTTCATCCATACTTCTCCACACCTTTGGATTAATTTAATCACGCTGTAACCCACATTAGCACCAATAAAAGCAGTAACAATATATGCCATTTGCTTAATGACCGATTTGATTTCCCCTTTAAATAAACCATCTTCTATTACCTGAAATGAAGAAAAAGTACCTCCCAAAGCAACGGCTACAGCCCATATTTTTATTGAGCGTGCTACATCAAACATTGTTTTTAAAGGGGGTTGGTCATTAATTAAGGCACCTATTCCGGCAAAGCTGCTAGCACCAATAATTACTCCAAAGGCTATTAAAAAGTTGTATATGAGGTTATTAATAAAAAAAACCACTATATCACCTTATCTTATACCTTTTATTACATTATAAAAATTAAATAGTTATTGGATATACCATTTAAAGAATTTTTCATTCTTTATATATAAGGTATTATATTAGTGAAGCTTTTATTACTTTTTATACGTTTGAACGCTTCATATATTTTAATATTAAACGATCTAACTGCTTACTCAATTCTAAGATTTTGCTTGAAAGAGGTCCTTCAATCTCAATAAGTTTATTAAGCTGGCTTTGCATTGTTTCTATGTTTCTTTTTAAGTTTTCTCTTTCGTTATCCATGCAATACATCTCCTTTTTGCATAATCTACTAACTCAGCCAACTATTTTCTTTAATAAAAAAATTAGAATTAAATTAACTGTAAAGGTATAAAAGGATATTCGCAACTGTAAAAAATACGTTTGCTAGATAATTTTTATAAATTAATTATACCATCTTACAATAAATAAAAAAATAGGTTATATATTCTATTGTATCCATTCACCAATAAAGAAATGGCTTATAGCTCACATAATCGACATTTTAATACATCTCGCATGCCAATTGTATGAACACTATAAGCCTTTTTATTTTATCCCTTTATTTTTTTAAGTGCTTCATCAAGGTGATATAATAATGCCGCTACATCTTCTTCTGTAATAACCAGCGGAGGTTGAAAAGCAAGAACATTCCGGTCTGCACCGTTTTTCCCAATCAGAATCCCTTTGTCTTTTAAAAATTCAAGTATTAAATCTGTTTCTTTCACAGCCGGTTCTTTTCCCTCTCTTACCAACTCAGCTCCGATCATAAGACCCATCCCTCTGACGTCACCGATCATTTTATACTTCTCTTTCAACTCTATTAAACCCTGCTTTAATTTTTTACCCAAATTTTCCGCTCTCTGGCATAATTTATTCTCTTCAATATATTCAAGTACAGCAATACCAGCAGTAGCTGACACCGGATTACCACCCAATGTAGAGGCTGATGGTCGAGTAAAAGAAGATGCAATTTCATCCGTTGTCGTATAGGCTGCAATAGGCACACCATTCCCTAAAGCTTTCGCCATAGTCATAACATCTGGCTCTACACCGTAATGCTCTATTGCAAACATCTTTCCGGTTCTTGCAAAACCTGTTTGAATTTCATCAATGACAAGTAGAATGCCATATTTATGTAACACCTCTTTTAGTGCCTTAAAATAATGCAGCGGTGGTGTAATAATGCCTCCATTGCCCTGAATAGGTTCCGCGATCATAGCAGCTACATTTCCCGAAGTGGTCTTCTTTATAACTGCTTCTACTTGACTTACACATTCCAGGCCGCATTCTTCGGATGATGATTTATATGGACACCGATAACAATAAGGATTTGGTACAAAGCTAATGCCACCGGCAGGATTTGGATCAGTTCTCCACATGCCCAGTCCCGTTACACTCATGGTAAGATGTGTTCTCCCGTGCAGACCATTATACATGGATAAAAATTCACTTTTTTTAGTATGTAATTTGGCTAAAAGTAATGCACCTTCATTGGCTTCCGTCCCCGTACCGCAAAAGAATGTTCTTTTTAGATTGCCAGGGGTGAGATGCGCCAGTTTTTCCGCCAAATCTACAATAGGCTGGGTAAGATATATGGTAGTAGTGTGTTGAAGTGTTTTCATCTGATCTATCGTCTTTTCCAGTATTTCGGGATTACAATGTCCACAATTCATGACTGATACACCGGCAAAAAAATCAATATACCTTTTCCCTTCGCTGTCATACAGATACTGCATATCCCCTTTCACTATTTGAGGAGGATGATGATAGAAATGATAAGAACAGGGTATTAGGTATTCTTTCTTTTTTTCTAAAATTTTATCTGGGCCTATATAACGATTTAACATTTATTACAGCCTCCCTCAATCATAATTTAATGCTCCGCTACTTTGTCCTCTACCGGTAATTTGCTTTAACTGTTTTATCAAATCACCATCCGTCTCTTTTCCTTCATGAATGCTGTCAATTGCATTTCTATATATTGAAACCACTTTCCCCAAAACATCCGGCTGATAATGTTGTCCTTCTATTCTTACGGCTTTCACTCCTAACGCGCACAATTCTTTCAAAAGTGGCAGTAAACACACGTCTTTAGAAGTAACGATATGATTCCTACAGTACTGATCTGAAAACACCGGATGTTCGCATCCCTGTTCATCAATCAAATGAAGAATTCCATTTTTACAAAAATCCTGACAGCAGTCTTGAGCTGTAAAACCAGCATCATCTGTGATATCTTCAACATCGTACTGGGAGGCATATACACAATGTTCCATGTACATTACTACCGGTGCTCCCTGTACAATCATTTCCACAGGTGCCTTACAGCGTTTTAAAGTTTCTTTCAATACCTGCCATGGTGCCTCAACGGATATTGTTATTCTGCATAGTCCTTCCTGATGATATAACTGCACATCTTTACTATTATAACAATTAAGTGAATAGTCACCTATCAAATCCATATTGCTATCTTGAAACGCTGCTGCCGCTCCAAGATTGGTAATAACAATACCCTTGATGCCTAATCCCTGCCATTCTTCCAATAAGTTTTTATAATCGGCAAATTGACGGTCAAACATCATTCTAGGTAGAGACAGGTATACTTTTTTATCTTTACCATACCAAACAGCTTCTTTGAATTGCTCTTTCGTGAAAGGTCTATCCGTTCTAAACACTTCACCGGCCATATAAATTTCATCTGCACCGTTATCTACAGCTTGTTTTAAGGCTTCCATATTATTTACTTTTACAGTTAATAACGGACGTACCCCTTTCCCTTGAGGTACACTGTCTCTGATCTGTTGAATTCTATCGGCATGAATTTCAAATTCTTCTACTGCATTACTAAATATTCTAGGCTCCCGTTCACCACTTAAATCTATATTTGATTTCCCTGGAATTTTGAACGCATAGCATGTAGATAGATTTCTTACCCTTGTATCATACAATATTCTAAAATCTTCTTCATCCACATAGTAGCCCGTAGGGTCATCTAAATATCTATCAATAGCTTTCCGGTATATATTCAATATCGAGATAAGATACTGACTATCACGCATCCTACCTTCCACTTTAAAAGAATTTACTCCCGCATTTATTAACGCAGGAATATGTCTATACATACACATATCTTTCACTGCCAAATGATATTCAAACTTTTTCGTTTCAAAACCTTGCCCTTTCACTCGAAACGGCCATCGGCAAGGCTTCATACAGAGACCTCGGTTACTACTTTTGCCGAAAAGCACACCACTGTATAAACACTGGGCACCATGGGCAACACACATATCACCATGTACAAAATATTCAAATTCCATCGATGTTGATTGGGAAAATCGGTGAATGGTTTCAAGACTTATTTCTCTAGACATTACTACGCGGGAAATGCCTAAATCCTGTAATTTATCAATCATTGCTTGATTGTGAACATTCATCATCACGCTGGCATGCAGAGGAATATCCAGCTCCAACTCCTTAATTACTGCCAAAACACCCATATTCTGAATAATGAGTGCATCAGGCTGCACCTTTTGTAAAAATAGTAAAAAATTCTTTGCTTCATCTATCTCGGTATCGCTTAACATATTATTAAAGGTAATGTAAACTTTCTTCCCCAACGAATGCGCAATAGATACAGCTTCATCAATTTCTTCATCAGACAGGTTATAGTCTTTTCTATGCATTCGCATATTAAACTTCTTCCCACCCAAATAAACTGCGTCTGCGCCACTGGATATAATTTGTTTAAAAATCTCAAATGTTCCTGCCGGTGCCAGCAATTCTACTTCTTTTCCGTTAAAAATTCTGCTCATACGCCACACCTTTTCTATTTTTTAAGATATGGAAACACTCCTCTTGGAGAAATGCCCCGTTAAATCTCTAAACTATTTTTTAGATATATTAAGATAAATGCTATTCATATTGCCTTGACGCATCGTCATTAAAAAAAAATTTTTTTAACTATTATGTACATCCCCTTTTATAGTCTATAAAAATTCTACTAAATGTTTTTGTTGTTTTCAACCTATTTTATAACCACTGATAATTTAAAATCCTCACTTCATTTGAGAAATGAGGATTTTAAGACTATTTTTCTACCTTATCTATTCTTCAATTATATGTTAATAATGAACATGTATTAACCAAAATTTTATCCCTTTATTACTCCAACCTAGGTCCCATGGCACTCTATATCTATCCGAATTATGACAATTTACCAAAATATATCCTTTGGAATCTGCTCCTGTCACAACAGAAATGTGAGTAACTTTCCCATTCTTTTCATACGCAATAAAGTCTCCGGGCTGCAATTTATAGGAAGCTTTATAAACCTGGTTATATGTGCCGTAAGCGATACGAGATGCTCTCCCGCTGTACAGCATATAGTCTTTAAAGGCCTGCGCATTCACCCATGCTCTGCTGCCGTCTTTATCATAATTCCAGGTATATGTCTTTTTAAACTTACCACCTTCATATAGTATTTGAGAAGCAAAATTTGCACAATCGCCTCCGGCAGGATTATAATCTTTATACTTTTTATTATACGCAAATCCGTATTTTCCATCACTGGCTGCACCGCAATATCTATCTGCATATTGAACAGCATCTATCCTTCTTTTACTTAAATCAGAAAAATCTCTGGGCTTGCCGGATAGAATATGTTTTTTTATTTCCTCCGTCTTTATATCATTTAAATTAAGTGAGTCGGCAAAAGGGTCGGTATACCACTCCCTTGATATTAGCCATTTTGCTTCTTCATCCATGTCCTCTTCTTTTTTGCTAAGGTCTATCGAATGATATGTTCCTATTCTAAAAATATTCACTTTCTCAGCTTCATTCTCGTACACATATCTATATTCTGTTGAAGCTATAAAGTTAACGGAAAATCCATTATTTTTTTCCTTAATATATCTAATGACTAATTTTGACGTAATATCGGTAAACTTTACACCTTGCTTATCAGACCATTTATGAAGATATTTCATTTTTTTTACTTCATGCTCATAAGCCCATCTTCCATACTTTTTTTGTGTATCATAAAGCGCTTTTATTGTCTCTAAATCTTTTGTAAGCAGTGCTTTGTTTCTTATTTCAAAAATGTCCTGTATTACCTCTGAAAGTTCTTCTTGCCCCACATTAACAAAACTACTGGATGTAGTTGGTGAAAGCTGATATATGGATATTATACAAATACCAATGATAAGCATGGCAATGATTCCTATTAACAATAATAAAGTCTTTTTTACAGTAATTACTATAAACATACCATTCCTCCCACAACCTACTCATAGAATTATATGTGCAGAATGTAAGAGAAATTACAATAAATGAAATGGTCAACGATTTTAAAAATTAGTCTTGATGGTATGCATATAATTTTATACAATGGACTATGTGAATCCATTAAAACTGCTATTGTTAAGGAGATTGTTATGAAAAATATTATACCGAGAATTGCAGCAATACACGACCTTTCTGGGTTTGGACGTTGTTCTTTAACAGTAATCATTCCTATTTTATCTGCTATGGGGATGCAAGTGTGCCCTCTTCCCACAGCAGTGCTTTCCACGCATACCGGAGGATTTGAAAATTATACATTTGTTGATCTCACCGACCATATGGAAGGTTTTCTAGAACACTGGAAAAGTTTAAATATACGTTTTAATTGTATATATAGTGGTTTTCTAGGGTCACCACGCCAAATTTCTATTGTGGCAGATTTTATTAAAACTTTTCATCAGGAAGATCAACTGGTAATAGTTGATCCGGTTCTGGGCGATGATGGCAAGACTTATGATACCTTTGGCGATGAGATGATTCAAAGAATGGGGGAGCTCATCCGCTATGCCGATATTATTACCCCGAATATTACCGAAGCCGCTTTCCTTCTTAATGAATCCTATCCTGAACACATGGAGGAAACCAAGTTAAAATCATGGCTTCTCCGCCTGGCGGACAAAGGGCCTAAGACGGTAATTATCACAAGTGTTCCAGATAATCTATCTAAAAATAAAACCGCTGTTGTAGCTTACAATGCAAAAGATAAAAGATTTTGGAAAGTATCCTGTGATTATATTCCCGCTAATTATCCCGGGACTGGTGATATTTTTACCAGTGTATTGGCAGGTAGCCTGCTGGAGGGTGACAGTCTGCCTATTGCACTGGACCGGGCCGTTCAATTTGTATCAATGGCTATCCGTGCTACTTTTGGTTACGACTATCCGGTAAGGGAAGGTGTATTAATAGAGCGAATACTACCAAACTTGAAAGCTCCCGTTATTTCAAGTAGTTATCAAATTTTAGAATAAGATTCAGTACTAAAAGAGATAATAAAACAATCGTCTTCGGCGAATTGATGTGCCTTTCGGCACAAAAAATTAAGGTAGATTGTCTTGATATTACGCTTCGCTTCATAATAAAACCTCTAGCAAATCTTTTGCTGGAGGTTTTATGTGGACTATACTACCATTTACCCATTTACTTTTACTTCATATGTTTTTTTAAGCTCATCACATTTACGCATATATATATCATTTTGTTTCATAGCTAGCACTTGCTGGTATAATTGGTCCTTTATTTCATCCAGGGTACTAATACCTGCTTCTTTTTTATCCACAACTTTAATCAGGTGATATCCAAATTGGGTCTTTACAGGTTGGCTTATTTCATCTTTCTGCATATCAAAAGCTACTGTTTCAAATTCGGGTACCATTTTACCTCTTGTAAATTCTCCCAAATCTCCGCCTTTGGAACCTGAAGGACATTTTGAATATTTTTTAGCTGCATCTTCAAAAGTAAGGCCTTTATTGATTTCTTCTAAAATTTCACCTGCTTTGCCTTCATCATCCACTAATATATGACTGGCTCTAACGCTTTCCGGCTTTTTAAATAATGCTTTATTCTCATTATAGTAATTGATTACTTCTTCTTCTGTTACCTTTACACTATTTACAAGTTTATTAATCGCATACTGTTTTAAAAGATTTGCTTTCATCTGCGCTAATTCTTTTTTAAAACCTTCTTCACTCTCTACGCCGTTATCAACAGCATCAGAATAAATTAATTCTTGTCTTATTAATTCATCTAACAATCTTTTTTGTCCCTCTTCCGAATAAAACTGCATCGCTCTCTGCGGCCCCAAACTTTGCAAAAGTGCATCTACATCCTGCTGTGTAATCGGTTTGTCATTGACTGTCGCTAAGACTTTGTTATCTTTCATTCAATAAACTCTCCTTTGTATGTATAGTCACTAGCTATCATAACAGAAAAAGATAAAGATGTCCAATCATACATAGGATAGGACGCCAATTGCGGCGTCCTCTATTCCCATTAAGCACTTTCACAAAAAACATTTTCTTTTTTGACATTTAATTGATTTAATACCTTTAAAGCAGCATTGGTCATAGGCTTAGGTCCGCACATATAAACCTTATAACCTGTCAGATCCATTTCTTTCATTACATCGGTTACAAAGCCTTTTTTACCTTCCCATTTTTTATCAAAGGCAGCAACCTGAATAAATTCAAACTTGTCGCTTTTCGCTTCTAGCGCTTTAAACTCATCCACATAGATAAATTCTTCTTGATAATTTACCCCATAGATTAATTTAAATTCTTTGATATCATTTTTATTTTCCACCAAATCTCTAACAATAGCTCTAAATGGCGTAATACCTATTCCGCCTCCTACTAAAAGAACTTTTTCGGCAGTTTTATCAACAACTAATTCATTACCCATAGGTCCTTCCAGTTCTACTTTGTCACCAACTTTAAAGTTCGCAAAGATAATACCGGTACCGTATCCGTCCTGCATTTTTTTGATGGTAACGCTTACTTTTGTGCTATCTTCATTATAGGAAGAGATAGAATAAGCACGATACATTTTAGGGTCATTCTGAATCTTTACAAGGATGAACTGCCCTGCCTTATAATCAACTCGTGCAGGTTTTTCAAACTTAAAGGTATATTCTATAATATCGTCTTTGAGTTTTTTTATTTTCTCAACGTGCGCTTGGATTTTTTGTCTGTTTTCATAACCGGTAATATCCGTCTTACCTTTAATCTGAAGAGCGATTTCTTCATTGTTAAGAGTAAGAATACCTGCCGGACAATTTACTACACAAGTTGAACACCGAATACAGTTTTCATTGTCAAACTGATTTTTATCTGAAAACTCCAAATATGGTGTTAACTGCATCGGACAAACTCGAGAACATTTACCGCATGTATGACACATTTCAGTACGAGCTGCAGATATTTTTTGATCGGTTTTTTTATTTACTCCGAGTAACTTACCCAGCCTATAGGAAAGCTTTTGCAAAATACCCATAGGGCAGAAATTACACCAGGTCCTTGGAGCAAAAAATATGCTCGCAGTTCCACCTACAATAGTGACCATCAAATAACTTGCAACAAAAACGAATCCCAATTTATCCCAAAAAGGTGCAGTGCCATAGATAGCAGATACTTTGATAAGTTTTCTTATTAAGTTAAACGAAAACCATGCAAAGAATAAAATACCAAAAAACTTAGATCTGAAAAACACTGGAATTTTTTTATTTTTACTAATAGGCATGATCAGAGAATCGAATAAACTTCCATGAGGACAAAAATTTCCACACCAGTATCTTCCCTTAAAAAATGCAACAGTAGTAAGGGAGATGATAACAGGAATCACTAAAAGCCCTAATTTCGGATACCATAGTCCCCCAAAGGCAACTAGCAAAGTAAAAATCCATCCGTATCTTCTTATAGCAGTAAAAGTTCGATTGGTTTTTATATAGTATGACACCATAGAATTGAACCCCTCCAAAATAATAATTTTGCATATTACCCATACCCGGTTATGGTATTTATATTTTATATTATATGAGAGAATTTAGAAAATGTCAAAGGTTTTTGGGATTTTAAAGATTATGTAAAGATAAAAAATTGTGCTTGTCTTTTATTACTAATATCTAAATTAACCTGTTGTACTAGTCAAAATATCATTCTAGTCGCTAAGCTCAAAGCGGAGAAATTCTAAGCTCGCTTCGGATTGCGTCAACCTCGCTTTGCTCAAATAGGTGACGTGATTTATCCTCCGCTTCGCTAAGAATTTCTAAGGCTTTTTCAACAATATTTTTGAACTCCTAGCTCCTAGCTCCAAACTCCAAATTGAACTAGGCACAACGCGTTAAATAAAAAAGTCTTTTGATAAAAGATTCTCAAGGTTGACTTTTTTGAAACGCATTTAACGGAAAGTGTAAAACTAAAGAAAAAATATACTTTCCTATGCGTTATAAAAAAGTTCTGTCTAATAGAAAGACAGAACTTTTTATCATTAACAATCAGACATACCTGGTCCCTTTATGACAAAACCTCTTTCAAACCAGCTATTGGCATAATCTACAACTGATCCCCGTAAATATGCTTCTATTTTCGAATCATAGACAAGTTTAATACCTTCTGATTCCACAACTTTATCATTTTCATTTTTTAGCTCATCCAGAGCTAATTGAAATCTGGGACCTCCTCAACCAACACCTGCAAGATAAATTCTCACCAGTGTCGTATCAAGGTTGTGCTCTTTAGAAATGATTTCTTTTAACTTATCAGCTGCAGTTGCAGTCACCTTAACCATTATTACACCTACCTTTCTTTTGAGCATTGATTAATAAGTCTTTATAATTTTGCAAACATTGATGAAATTAGCAGATGTGGCGATTAAAACTTTTTAAACTCAGGACCGGGATATCTTTTATCCCCTACTCTTTGAGTAAAGCCTACATGATCTAAAAATTCCATCAGTGCTATAGCAAGCTTTCTATTGGTTTTGATATCATCTCTTAATTCAGCTACTGTTATGCTTTCTTTTTTAAGCAATATATTTTTAATCTTTTCTCGTACATTTTTAAACACGTCACTGTGTAAAAATATCCCGTCTCCAAGACGCAATAATTTGCCAACCTCCACTAAATAGTTTACTACTTCATTACCTATACTATCCTCAAGATGTACATCTTCAAAAATTTGTTGTAAACGTCTCACATTTAACTGATCCTTCAGAAATGCCTGCTCAATCAAATGCACTTCTTTTTTTCTATTAATCCTATCTAGTATATTAGCGCCCGGCTGCATGAGCATGTTATTTGTTTGAATGAATAGACCATTTTCAATTAATTTATCTATCAAGGCATTAAAATCTTTTCCATCCCAATGGCGAAAAAGTTTGCTCTTCATTTCTTCTTTATCAACTTTAAAGCGAAAAGGATACCGGTGATATAACTTTTCAAACACTGCATTTATTTTATCTGCATAAAATTGAAATTTATCTGTACTTAAGAATTTATCAATTGATCTAAAATATATTATTTGATTGGTGTCAATCATTTCTATTAAAGTATTTTTAATCTCAGATTTATTTATAAACGCTTTCCGCCATAGCTCATCTAAACTTAATGGCAGCCCAGAATTTTTTAAAATAAGATTTAGAATTTCTTTGGTATCACCATTTTCTTCTATATTGAACACTGCGATACTTTCATCGGAAAATCGAGCCCGATTATGTACTGAACTAAGAAGGATAGAGCCACCTCCGATTGTTTTGATAGGAGAATAGGAACGAATAATAAACCTATCACCTCTTAGTGCCGCAACAGGCTTTTCAAACCTCAACTGTACATATCCTTTTTGCCCTTCTGAAACGGCATTTGCTCCTATTACTCTGATACGTGCTACCGCCTCCTGTGTCCCCATATGAACATGAACACGCTGGTTATGACAGACATCTTTTTCCCCTTTGACAATATGCAGTACAGCGTCTACTACTTTTGTTGGTTGTATAACACCCGGATAAGCAATGGTATTCCCTCTCTCAATCTCTGATTTTTCAATCCCCACAATGTTTAGCGCACAACGTTCTCCGGCAGAAGCACTCTCAACCGGCATATTATGCACCTGTATCCCTCGTATCCGGGCAACTTTTCTCTGCGGAAGTATTTCTATTCTATCTCCCTTTGAAACTTTTCCTCCCGATAAAGTACCTGTCACAATTGTTCCATAACCTTGTTTGGTAAACACCCGGTCTATTGGGAGTCGAAACAGCTCTGAAGGGATGCCTTCTCCTGCTTTTAGTGCAAGTTGTTCTATATTATGAATAAGTTGTTCTATTCCTTCACCAGTTAAAGAAGATATTGGTATAATAGGGGCATTTTCCAATGTTGTACCTTCCAACATTTGTTCAATATCCTGTTTCACCAAACCCAACCATTCCTCATCCACTAAATCTGATTTTGTAACTGCTACAATTCCCCACTTTATACCGAGCAAAGATAAAATATCCAAATGTTCTTTTGTTTGAGGCATTACTCCTTCATCTGCTGCAACGACCAGTACAACAAAATCAATTCCCGTTATACCGGACAGCATTGTTTTTACAAACCTTTCATGTCCAGGAACATCAATAATAGATACAACAATACCATTTGGCAACTGAAAAGGTGCAAAGCCCAACTCAATGGTCATCCCTCTTTTTTTCTCTTCTGCCAATCTATCGGTATCAATATCAGTAAGTCGCTTTACTAATGTTGTTTTTCCGTGGTCCACATGACCCGCCGTTCCCATCACCACATGTTTCATACCATTCATCCTTTAGTACCTGCTTTAAACTTCGAGCAATGAAAGCATAATCTTCTTTATTTAATGTTCTTACATTAAACAGTATTCTATCCTTACGGATTCTTCCGATGACAGGAGGAGTCATCTTTCTCAATAGCCTTTGAAGGGTATTGACATTCTTACTGATAGGCTTTACCGCTACAGCTTTTCCTTCCAAGACCACTCCCGGTAAAGAACCGCCACCTACTTCTCCCTCATCATCAACAATATCAATATCATATCCTTCCGGTACCGCATTTATGATATGGTTCCGCAAATCTACCGCTTCTTCTTCCAATTGCTCTTTGCGCTTTGCGATCATTTTTAATACCGGAATATCCGTTACTACATCAGAACCGTATAAATATAAATGAAGTACCACTTCTAATGCTGTAAGCGTCATTTTATCCACCCTTAGCATTCTGGCTAATGGATTCGCTTTAACTTTATCAATCAACGCTTTTTTCCCTACAATAATGCCCGCCTGCGGCCCTCCCAACAGTTTATCCCCACTAAATGTAACCAAGTCAGCTCCCATATGAATACTATCCTGTACCGTAGGCTCATAGGGTAATCCTAGCCGGGTTAAATCAATAAGACTGCCGCTTCCCAAATCTTCCATGACCCACAAATTATGTTTCTTTCCCAGATCTGCTATAGCTTTAAGCGGGACTTCCTGTGTAAACCCCAGCATTTTAAAATTACTTGTATGTACTTTTAACAGTATAGCAGTGCTATCTGTAATTGCGTTTTCATAATCCCTTAAATGGGTCTTATTGGTAGTGCCTATTTCCACCATCCTTGCTCCGCTTCGCACAATAATATCTGGAATACGAAAACTGCCGCCAATTTCTACTTGCTGTCCGCGCGAAACAATAACTTCCCTATCATTCGCAAGGGTATTTAAACATAAAAACACTGCAGCTGCATTATTATTGACCACCATTGCAGACTCGGCACCGGTAATTTCTTTTAATACACTCTCAATATGCCAATAGCGTGAGCCTCTAGCACCACTTTCCAAATTAAATTCCAAATTTGAATATCCGCTGCTTGTCTCATATACGGCATTTAGAACATGATGAGGAAGTGGTGCCCGCCCTAAGTTGGTATGAAGAATAATCCCCGTCGCATTGATCACCTTTTGCAAGCTTTTAAACTGATTGGGTATCATAGCCTTTTTTAAGCAATCTATGATATATTCGCTAATTTGTTCCCTGGAAAGGGGTTTATAGGCTGTATATTCTAAGTCTTTTTTATACGCCTCAATAATCTGTCGTATATTGAAAAGAACTAAATTCCTGCCATACTTTTGAATGAATTGATTCACTGTATCATCTTCTAAAATCTGATTAACTGGTGGAATTTGTCTTAAAATTTGCTGCTTATTCAATGCCGCCAATAGGTGTACCTCCTTATACCTGATTACAGATACTAACAAATTTTTTCACGGCAGTCTTTATAGATAATTACAAATGAAAATGGCATTTTACCACTTTCATTTGTAATTTTATAGAGAGATAATAATCTACTGTTCTAAACAACTGTAATCACATTATCCACATTATCTTTTGTAGTGACTTCCCCAATAATTGTTGACCATTTTACTCCTCTATTATGTAATTCTTTTAATAGAGGATCCGCTTTTTCCCGAGGTACTGAAATAAGCAATCCACCTGATGTTTGAGGATCACACAAAGCAATTCTTTCCTGTTGACTTACATTTTGGCTAAAAGTGATCCACTTTTCAACAAATGCATAATTTGAATAAGCTCCTCCAGGCACAGCTTCTTGCTTTATAAGTTCTGTTACCTGACGCATTAAAGGAACTTTTGAACTAAAAATCTTAATTGCTAATTTGCTTCCATTGGCCATTTCATAAGCATGTCCCAGTAATCCGAATCCAGTCACATCGGTACACCCATTTACACCTATTCTTTGCATTGCTTGAGATGCGGCTTTATTTAATGTAGACATTACATGAATAGCCTCCTGTAAACCATGCTCATCTATCATGTCAAACTTAAATGCTGTGGTAATAACACCGGAGCCAAGAGGCTTGGTTAGAATCAATACATCTCCCGGTTTTGCTCCCGAATTAGTAATGACTTTAGATGGATGGATAACTCCGGTAACAGATAAACCATATTTCACTTCATTATCCGTTACTGTATGACCACCTACTAACGCAGTACCGGATTCTTGTACTTTATCTGCTCCTCCTCTTAGAATATCCGCTAAAATCTTAGCATCTAAAGAACAAGCAAAGCAAGCAATATTCATTGCTGTTAGCGGTTTCCCTCCCATCGCATATACATCACTCAGAGCATTGGCAGCAGCTATTTGTCCAAAGATATACGGATCATCTACCACCGGTGTAAAAAAGTCCAGTGTCTGAATAAGTGCGACATCATCAGAAATACGGTATACTCCCGCATCATCGGATGTATCGAAGCCAACAATTAAATTTGGGTCAGCATACTTCTTGTCATCGTTTAAATGGCACAAAACTTGCGCCAAGTCCTGTGGACTTAATTTGCTTGCTCAGCCGGCTTTGGATGACATATGTGTTAATCTAAGAATATCCTTGTCCGTCATATTTTCACCTCCAGTCAACCTACAATAAAAGCTAGGATGTACCTGGCTAAAATGGCGGGAATGTGTGGGAATCGAACCCACCTCGGCCGGTTTTACCACCCAACAATGGATTTGAAGTCCATGAGATCCACCAGAATCCATCCACTCCCATATCACCATGCTAAAGATAGATTTATTTTTATATACCCCCACTCCGTATATTTTAGCAAGTTTCCAGGCCTCTGTCAATAGTATAAACCCTGAAACCCTTAACTGTCTATCTTATTTATCCTAAAATCTTGGTTCAAAATAAATATTGATTATATCAATTACTATAGCAAATAAATCGCTCTTATCGCGTTGTCCTCTTATTTAAAACCGATAAGTCGTCTTTTAGCTCTTTCTACTATACTCCTTACTTTATTTTCGTCAAGATAGGTATTGCGGATGCTTTGCAGACTGTGCATATCAGTAGTAATTTGTAATTCGCTAACAGTTTCACATTGATTTGTATTTGATATTTGTTTGTTTTCCTTACTGTTCGATTTTTGATTCATTAAATTACCCCTCTCACAGTTTTGATTTTGTGCAGTTCATTAATATCATTTTTTTGCAAAGGTCATAAATAATCATGTAATGAATTCTCTGATGTGCTAAAAATATGTAAAAGGCTCTATCTTGTATATTCTTACCAGTATTAGCATTTATATTTTCAGATGAATCATACAAAGAAAATCATGGTAATAAAAAATAAGTGCGTAGCTCTTTTTTTATAACGACTGCGGCAGAAAATCTGACCCCTTATGGTCAGGATCAATGCCGCATAAAGTTTCAAGAGAATCTACCTTGATAAATGCCTCTGGCTTTATGCACGGGGTTTAGATAGGAAGATTCTTTTATATTCAGTATGAAAATTGTATATATAAGATAAAAATATTATAATGATATTTATTTACTAAAAATGAAAGGACGATGTGAATGAGCAATGTTTTAAGTCAATTAGAACCCAAATTAGTGTTTAAGTATTTTGAAGAAATTACACGAATCCCTAGATGTTCTGGAAAAGAAAAGGCTATAAGCGACTATTTAGTTGAATTTGCTAAAAAGCACAACTTAGAATTTATTCAAGACGAGGTATACAATGTCATTATCCGCAAAGCTGCAACTCCCGGATATGAACAAGCACCTACTGTTATCATTCAAGGACATATGGACATGGTGTGCGAAAAGAATAAAGATACTGTGCATAATTTTGAGACTGATCCCCTTAAACTACAAATTAAGGATGATATGTTATATGCAACAGATACTACCCTTGGTGCAGATAATGGTATTGCCATCGCCTATGCCCTTGCAATATTATCTTCAAAAGACATCCCTCATCCCTCTATCGAAGTATTGATGACCGTTGAAGAAGAAACCGGACTAAAAGGAGCTGCGGCTTTAGATGCTAAAAATCTTAAAGGGAAGCTTTTAATTAATCTTGACTCTGAAGAAGAAGGAAAATTGCTAGTTAGTTGTGCCGGTGGTGTTCGCACTAGGCATATTCTTCCTGTCATATGGGAAATCCCAAACAAAGGTTTAATCCCATATCTTATAAGAATTAAAGGCCTGAAAGGCGGACATTCAGGTATGGACATTCATAAAGGCAGAGGCAATGCAAATAAACTTATGGGCAGATTACTAAATGACCTTAGTTTTTCATTCAATTATTTTATAAAAGAAATCAATGGCGGTTCAAAAATGAACGCTATTCCCCGTGAAGCTGACGCAATCATTTTGATTGACCCAGCTAACAGCAGTAAATTGCAAAGTAAAATAGATGAATGGCATACCATTTTTAAAAACGAATTAAGAGTTTCAGACCCAGGAATAACAATTCAACTTGAAAAAATACAGGATGATGTCGCAAAAGTATTTTCTAAAGAAACCAAAGATAAGGCAATTGCCTCTTTAGTACTCATACCTAATGGTGTACAAAGTATGAGTATGGATATTAAAGGCTTGGTTGAAAGTTCAACCAACTTAGGTGTAGTCACAACCACTGAAAAAACTATCTCATTTGAAAGTGCCATTAGAAGTTCTGTAAAAAGTTTAAAATACAATATACTGCATCAAAGTAAAAAGATTGCCAGTGTTATAGGAGCGGAATTCATTGCTGATTCCGATTATCCGGAGTGGCAGTACCAGCCTGATTCTAAACTTCGAGAAATATGTGAAAGAGTTTACAAAGAAAAATTCGGAGTTAATCCGAAAATAATCGCTATCCATGCAGGAGTAGAGTGTGGACTACTTAAAGAAAAGAAGGAAAATTTAGATATGATCTCTTTTGGTCCGGATATGTACGATGTCCATACACCAAAAGAACATTTAAGTATCTCTTCTACTCAACGTACATGGGAGTATTTACTTGCAGTTTTAAAAGAAATAAAAAAATAATGTGAAAAAAGTGAGATGTTTGGAATAAAGTCGGGGGACACACCTTTGCTTTGGCAAAGACTGTCCCCTAATTAATCACCATTGCACCATAACCTGTAAAAATTCACGCCAAAAGCATTTATCATTTATCGTTATTACATGTCATGTTATTTTATAATCAATTTTTCTCTTAGTACTAATCCTTGTTCAAGCAAAATACAAGTAATGACCCCCAGAATCAACCCGTTATTTAACAGTGAAGCTAAGAAGCTAGGAACATATTGCAGCGCTTCTACAGGAACAAACATACTTCCTATCCCTACCATAAGTGAAGTACTGATGATAAACATTTTATACTCATTCGCTGTAGCCGCTGAATATTCTTTTAGTGCCATGTTGATCATATTTGAAGAAGCCAGAAAAATCGTTGCATAACCAACAGGCAAGCGTCTATTAACAGTAAATTTATCAGGTATATCATTTAATGGCATAAAAAAACACAATTCTCCGAATAGGAGCTTGTGCTTTTAAATATCTAAATCTATGGACTTCCAATTACTTGATATAATTTACTATATCTGTTTTTCTTTCAGGCACTGCAACCTTTATCGAAGTATCTTTATATCCAAAGCAAACTGCATAAAATGGCTTATAGCCTTCAGGTATATTTAATTTTTTCACTTCTTCTTCCTGTTCAAAAAAATAACTTACAAGTCCGATCCAACACGAACCTATATCCATACTCTCGGCAGCAACCATCATATTTTGTATAGCAGCTGAACAATCTGTCAGTGGCGAATAAGCATTCTGTTTTCCTGATACAACAATAACTGTTGGCGCGTGATGAAACAAGTGACGTTTTTCGTTTCTTCCAATTCTTGCTATCCATTCAATGGATTCGTTTGACATCAGTTCTTTCGTTCTCTGACTCATATAATCAATTAATTCTTTATCTTGAATCACTGTAAAATACCACGGCTGCTCATTATGTCCGGTGGCTGCATAAATTCCAGCCTCAATAATTGTATTAATTTCACTGTCTCGTATCTGCTGCGGAAGATATTTCCTTATACTTCTCCTACTTTTAATTGTTTTTAGTACTTCATTCATCAACTATTCCTCCTGTCTATACAATAGGATTATTTTTCATCCCATATTATTGATTTCATTGATAATATAACATATATGTTAATTTTATGCAAAAATATTTGTCTTTTTTATCAAATATTTTAATTGCATATCCTTTTGTTTTTTGTTCTGTAAGGCATTTAAAATTCTTAAAAATAAATATATAATAAATGTAAACGCACTGCATAAACTGAGGAGGTAATAATATGGCTAACTTTAAGGTCCAAGAAGTATTGAAAAATCTAAACAAAAATAACTTTAAGGCAAAATATTTTTCTAATGTCCAAGAAGCGAAAACAGCAGTATTAAATGAAATTGCTCCAAATCAATCGATAGGCATTGGCGGCTCAATGACAATCTACGATATGGCACTTCACAAAGAATTACAAGATAGAGGCCATAAAATTTATTGGCATTGGCTGGCAGACCCTTCTGAAAGAAACGAAGTAAGAACAAAAGCGGCAGATGCTGATGTGTACTTGTGCAGCAGTAATGCAGTAACAGTTGACGGTACGCTTGTTAATATCGATGGTATTGGTAACAGGGTTAGTTCCATGTTTTTTGGTCCTAAAAAGGTAATTATTGTATGTGGCATCAATAAAATAACACAAGATTTCGAACAAGCTGTAGACAGAATAAAAACCATTGTCTGCCCTGCCAATGCAAAAAGACTGAAATTGAATACGCCATGTGCAAAAACAGGAAAATGCCATGATTGTTATACAGAGGAGAGAATGTGTAATATAACCGTAAAAATTGAACGTGCACCTGCCGGTAGAGAAATACACATCTTTTTAGTAGATGAATCTTTAGGTTTTTAAAAATATCAAAATCTTCGATTTTATTCTTCGAGGCAAGCCTCGAAGTTATTTAATAGGTAGATTTTGATGAAACTTTATGCAGCAGAAAACTTTCCCGCAAGCGGGCAAGTTTTCTGCCGCAGTCGTTATAACCCGTGGGTAAAGGTTAGGGGACACACCCCTTCTGTGAATGTCCCCAATGAATACTTTAGCATTTACAAATTCAACATCACTTTACACTACCTCATTTTATAATGTGTATAAAGCAACTCCATTTGATAAGCACTATTCAAAACATATTCAAAAAAGTAATAATATGTAATTCAATATAAACAATACGGCAACCATATATATCTGCTACAGGCCTGCAGATGAATCAACTGCAAACATATTGTTATATTTTGATACTTTTTCTAACACAACACGCGAATACGTGGTTTCATAGGTTTTATATTTATTATAATATTCTTTCAAATTGTAAGGACCTCTGTTATATTCACTTAAAATCCTATGATAATTATTGTTGTATGCTTTTTTTAAATGATGCAAATATAGTGCACCTAAACCGATATTATATTCCGGTTCAAATATTTTTTTGGGATCATATTGAAGACCTAAGACATTCCCATAAGTGTCAGCCAGCCATTTTTCAGTAGAAGGTATAATTTGACAATAACCTCTATCTTTTGCCTTTCCTACTTCATATTGCTTAAAATTACTCTCGAGTTCAATAACTGCCAACAAAAGTGGTATAGGAATATCCAGTTTTTCTGAATAGTGTACAATGATACTTGACGTAAGAATATCAAGAGGGGTATTGTTATAAATTTCCAATGTCTTATTAACTTGTTCATCATTATCAATATCAATATATTTTTTAATCTTTTTATCCACCCAATGATGCCGTATCAAAACCAATCCCTGATTCTCCAGTATCTGATTTTTAGACATACCATGCCCACTATTATCATATTTTTCCTTATGCGTATAATGAACATTTTCTTTTACTGCAAACTGGCTGTTTTTCGTTTCAAATAATCCGAAAATTAAACTCTCACAAATCAATATAATAATCGCCAAAACAATAAATGTTCTATATGATAATATTTTCCCCTGTCTAGATAAAATGCCTTCCATGTTAGTGTGTTCATTCCTTTCCTTAGTAGACTGTAAATATTATTGACAAAAAATAAGACAATCGCCTTCGGCAAATTGATGTGCCTTTCGGCACAAAAAGCTAAGGTAGATTGTCTTGATATTACACTTCGCTTCATAATAAAAGGATAAGTCAGCACTTATCCCTGGCCCTTTGCCACTTATTATATTATACACATAATATTCAAAAATGCAATACCTTTTCCAAAATATACCAATGCATAAAATCTCCTATCCTTTTATTATTCTTCTAATACTTTCATATCCTCACTTATTCTGCAGGTTTAAGTTCAAAATTTCTCATTCTTCTATGCTTGATTTTAGTTCACAGAAGTACTATACTTTAAGAAACAAAAGTGAGTTTTTTATAATGAGGTGTGGCTAAATGAATAAAATTAGCATTGAAAATGCTATTAACAAAAAGAATTATCTGTTTGTTGATGTACGGACACCTAATGAATATTTGGACGGAACCATCCCTAATGCAATCAATGTTCCTATATTTAATAATGAAGAAAGGGCATTAATCGGCTATATGTACACTAAAGTCAGCAAATGGCAAGCAAAAGAAAAAGGTCTGGAAATAGCATCAACCAAATTATATGATATTTATAAAACAATTAGATCAGCATCCGCTAATTTTAAAGGTGTTGTTATTTTTTGCTGGAGAGGCGGTATGAGAAGCGGCTCCATTGTTACCATTCTAAATCTAATGGGATTAGGGAATGTCTATCAATTAGAAGGCGGTTACAAGGGGTATAGACGTTTTATTTTAAAAGAATTCGATAGGTGGAAGTCTAACATACGGTTCATTGTTTTACGCGGTAATACTGGCGTAGGAAAGACACTTCTACTGGATCAATTGGCTGAGAATAATTTGCCGGTACTGAATCTTGAAAGACTGGCCAATCATAGAGGTTCTGTCTTTGGCTCAATCGGTTTAGATAAACAACCAACACAAAAAAATTTTGAAGCTTTCATTTATGATACGGTTATGCCAGTACAGAATAAACTAATATTTATCGAATCTGAAAGTGGTAAAATCGGCAGCTTATTTGTCCCTACCTTTATTACCGAAAAAATTGTAAACGGCATTCATGTACATGTAACTTGTAATCAAGAAATACGGATACAAAGGTTATTAGACGAATATTTAAATGCTGAAAAACATCAATCGATAAATAATATATTCAACGTTTTACCTCTATTAAAAAAATATATCTCTAATACGACCTACGCAACATTGTATGAATATCTGGCAAATAAAGATTTTAAAAATGCGGCTGCCTTGCTTTTAGAACAATATTACGACCCACCAATTAATAAATATTTACAATCAGATTTCATAACACAGAGGAAAAGTCCGCAAAAAATCTTCGCATGTTTGAGCGCGAGCGAGTTTAGAAGGTTTAGGACTTTTCCATAAAATGATATTTGGTTTTAATGTTTGTATAGAAACAGGTTTACTAAAGAAATAGCCTTGAATTTCGTCACATTTATGTTCTTTTAAAAAATGAAACTGTTCTTTACTCTCTACACCCTCGGCTACTAATTTAAGCTTTAGGCTGTGTCCCAATTTTATAATTGTCTTGATAATTTCCTGACTTTTTATGTCGGTACAGACGTCCTGTATAAAAGATTTATCAATCTTAATAGTATCCACAGGAAAATGTTTTAAATAATTTAGTGATGAATACCCTGTTCCAAAATCATCGATGGATATTCGTACACCTAATGATTTTAATTTTTGTAAAACCGGCATAATTTTTTCTATGTTTTGTGTAACATTTTCTGTTATTTCCAATTCGAGATATTTAGGATTCAGTTCCGTTTCTTTTAAAATTCTAGCTACAGTCTCTACAAAATCGTGCTGCACAAATTGATGTTGAGAAATATTCACCGACACAATCAAAGGAGGAAATCCAGCCTTTTGCAAAGCTTTATTCTGGGCGCAAGCAGTTTGCAATACCCATTCCCCAATAGGAATTATAAGTCCCGTCTTTTCCGCTAAAGGAATAAATTCACTTGGGGAAACCAATCCAAAACTGGGATGCTTCCATCTAAGCAAAGCTTCAATACCAATGATATCTCCTGTGTTTGCATTGATCTGGGGTTGGTAATAGACTAAAAATTCTTTTCGTTTTAGTGCTTTATGCAAACTATTTTTCAATACCATTTTAGCAGGAAATTCATAGAGCATGTTTGAATTATAAAATTGATAATTATTCTTATTCTGTTTTTTTGCATAATACATTGCAGTTTCAGCATTTTTTATAAGCGTATACTGGTCTTTACCATCAGATGGATATAAACTCACGCCTATCGTCGTAGTGATAAATATTTCTTCATCTGCTAACTTGAACGCGCGTGACATTGTATCTAAAATTTCTTGCGTCACTTTGGTTACCATTTCCCGGGTAATACCTGAAAGAATAATGATAAACTCATCTCCCCCTTGACGATAGACACTACCACCTCCCTTAACATAGCTAATCAAACGTTGAGAAACTTTTTGCAGTAAAAGATCTCCCATCTTATACCCTAATGTATCATTAATTAACTTAAAAATATCCAAGTCTAAAAATAGTATAGCTAATGCATATGTATTTTGATTTGCTTGGTGTAATTCATCGGTAAGTTTTTTATGAAGTAAGAACCGATTTGGTAAACCCGTCAAACTGTCATAATAAGTCTGATAATAAATTTCTTTTTCATAGGATTGTATGACTCGTTTAATCATTAAAATAATAGAAATAGATAATCCACCTATAGATATCATCACTCCTACACTTATAAAAAATTTAATAAAATTCCAATTTCCATTGATGATATCAATATATGTATCGAAATACCCTGATACACTGCAAATAAATAAAAGACTTGTGAACAATACAAGTATTTGCATAACTCTTTTTTTGTTTTGTTTAAGATTGCATAATCTTTGACTAAATGGTAAATTTTCGTACATATACAGGTCCTCCAATAAGTATTTTATATCCAAGCGGATTTATTCAATTTTAAAAATAAAATATCGATAACCCATATCTAAATTTAAAATAAATTAATGTAGTTTTCGATGAAATTAACCAACTTTAAATTATAATATTTAGTTTTAAAGTTGGTTAATTATAAGACAATCGCCTTCGGCGCATTGATGTGCCTATCGGCACAAAAAATTAAGGTAGATTGTCTTGATATTACGCTTCGCTTCATAATAATAAAGGCACCTATGGAACATAGGCGCCTAAATGATTGAGAAAATATATTTAAATAAAAATATATTTCGGCAGCCTGGCAATCATAGAAATGCATATTTCCTTAGATCCATAGCTTTGCGACCCTACCTTTCGATAAGTGTGCTATTATCGATATATTAAAATGATAAACCCTATTATTTAGTTCTTATAAATATAGTTCTAATTTCCCATTCAGAATGAGTCTAGAGTTTTATACCATAATACATATTCTACGCATTTTTACAAACTCCTTCTTTTTTTTACAAAATTTTTGTAACGACTGCGACAGAAAACCTGATCTTTGACCTTTTAAACTCCCCCATCTGCAATCCTATATTGACCATATTTAATAAATTAAGTACTATATTAGTAAATTCATCTATTGTGAATAATATTTTTTTACTGTAAATGATTAATTATGAACTGTAGACGTATTGATGGAGGATTCTTAATGAGATGGGATAATAAGCGGTATCACTCTTTAAATTATGAACTTCGAAAGGTCTTTGGTGAAAAAGTTTTTAAACTTTCATTAGATGGACATTTTACATGCCCAAATCGCGACGGAACGATTGGAATTAAAGGTTGTATTTTTTGCAGCGAACAAGGTTCAGGGGAATTTGCAGCCCCACGTGAATTAAGCCTTTACCAGCAAATTGAACAGCAGCAAAAATTGCTTTCTGCAAAATGGTCTTCAGGGAGATATATTGCATACTTCCAAAATTTCACTAATACTTATGCACCGATTGAAGATTTAAGAAAAAAATATACTGAAGTAATATCAGTTCCGAATATAGTTGGTCTGGCAATTGCTACCCGACCGGACTGTCTTCCCGATGATGTGTTAGACTTACTGGAAGAGTTAAGTAAGAAAACATATTTATGGATTGAACTAGGTCTACAGACAATACATGAATCAACGGCAAAGTTAATTCGAAGAGGATACAGTCTTTCAATCTTTGAAAATACGATACAAAAATTAAAAGAAAGAAAAATTAACACGGTGGCCCATCTAATTTTCGGTTTACCCTACGAGACTGACCATCAAATACTTACATCTGTAAAATATATTGCAAAAAGCGGTATTCAAGGAGTAAAGTTCCATTTGCTGCATATTTTAAAAAATACCGACCTTTGCCAATTCTATTATGAAAAAAAATTCCCTGTACTCTCACAGGAAGAGTATATTTCTCTAATCGTCGATGCGATTGAGCTTCTGCCCCCTGAAATGGTCATTCATCGTTTAACCGGTGATGGGCCCAAAAATTTATTAGTCGCTCCCAAATGGAGCACTAACAAATGGAATGTTTTAAATGGCATTGATAGAGAGTTGAAATTAAGAGATACATTTCAGGGAAAATATTATACTTAATATTTTCCTATTTTCTCATATGTACGTTAATAGAGAACTATTTATATATCTTATGATAATTTGTTGTACTAGTCAAAATATTATTCTAGTCGCTAAAAGTTTCAAATCAAAAATCATACCCAGGGTTAACCCTGGGTATGATTTTTAATGACTACTCTTAAATTTAAACTTTATTACTCTTACTTCTTAAAAGCATGCTAGACTACATCGCCTATTTTAAGGTATGTTCCTTCAATAATTTATTTTTGATATCCCATAATGGCTGTGATAAATCTACATAATATTCATGTGGATTTTCAAATCTCAACACCTCATCCCACAATGTATCAATCTGTTCTTTACAATAATTTCTGATTACATCTAAATCCAGACTGTCATATATACGTTTACCATTCTCAATAATTTTCACCTGAAGTTTTTTGGCATAGAAGTTGGTAATGGTCTTTCTCTTCCAGGTATGTTCCGGATCAAATATTTCATAAGGTTTATTATCATCTATTGTTTCATCGGCAAGTGTCAAAACATCAGCAATCGCTTTACCGGTATCTCTTTCAAATAATCGGTATACCTGCTTAAAATAGGGATTGGTAATTTTACTTACATTTTCACTCAACTTAATTTTTGGCACAATTCTCCCATTTTCTTCTACAGCAGCTAGTTTGTATACACCACCAAAAACAGGCTCCGATTTAGAAGTGATAAGCCTTTCTCCGACACCGAACATGTCAACTTTGGCTCCCTGTATTAAAATATCACGTATGATATATTCATCCAGTGCATTAGATGCTATAATTTTACAGTCAGGAAATCCCGCTTCATCTAACATTTTCCGTGCTTCTTTGGAAAGATAGGTAATATCTCCACTGTCAATCCTTATCCCTTTCGGCCTGAATCCTCTTGGAACTACTTCTTCATTAAATACTTTTATAGCATTAGGGATCCCGGATTTCAATACATTATATGTATCTACTAATAACACGCAATTATCAGGATAAGTTCTCGCATAAGCCTTAAAGGCATCCAATTCCGATGAAAATAGTTGAATCCAGCTGTGTGCCATGGTACCGGTGGCTGGAATATTAAATTCTCTATCTGCAATAGTACATGCAGTTCCTGTACAACCGCCTATAAAGGCCGCTCTTGCACCAAGTATTGCGCCATTATATCCTTGTGCACGTCTTGAACCAAATTCCATTACCGGTCTGCCTTGTGCCGCCCTTACAATCCTATTTGCTTTTGTAGCAATTAAGCTCTGATGGTTGATGGTCAATAAAACCATCGTCTCTATAAACTGCGCTTCAATAATTGGTCCTCTAACCGTTATGATGGGTTCATTAGGGAATATGGGGGTCCCTTCAGGTATTGCCCATATATCACCGGTGAATTTAAATGTTTTTAAATATTCTAAAAATTCTTCGCTGAAAATTTTCTTACTTCTTAAATATGCTATATCCTTTTCTTCAAATCTCAGGTGCTCGATATAAGTTATAAGCTGCTCCACTCCAGCCATAATAGCAAATCCACCATCATCAGGCACTCTTCTGAAGAACATATCAAAGTATGCAATTTTATCTTTTAAACCATTTTGAAAGTAACCATTCGCCATACTAAGTTCATAAAAATCAGTTAACATTGTTAAATTAACTTTTTCTGCCCAATCGATTTTTTTCATATAAAAAGTTTCCCCTTTCAATATATCCCGTTATTTAAACCAAACGGATTGTATTTATAGAGCTTTGAAGGCCTATGACCGGCATCTTTTTTAAATTCATTGGTCTCTATGACCATATCCGCAATTTTTCTTCTAAAATTCGCCTTTAATAATTCTTTATCCAGAATAACCTCATAAACCTGCTGCAGTTCCGTTAATGTAAACAATTCAGGCATTAAGTTAAATGCAATATCTGTATACCTTATTTTACTCCTTAACCTTTCAATACCGTATTCAATGATTTTAGCATGATCAAAAGCAATACCGTTTGACTCAACTATTTCTCTTTCTACCCTGGTAATTCTTCCTTCAACAGTCTTAACGATTTTCACGACAGCAGATAAGGATTCATCCTTATTAAAAAGATGAAGTTTTACTAATTTCTTAAAAATATACCCCTTTTCGGTAACGGTTTTTTGTTCTTGAAACAACTTGCTTTTGACAGTAAACCATTTGGCATCATCTGCATCATCACCGGCTTTTATATTGAGAGATTTACTGTTTACCAGAGACAGGTAAGAGCAGCTAATGACTCTTGTACATTGCAGCTTCATCTATGCTTTCATTTATCCCTACAAAACCTCCCGGCAGAGCCCACTGTCCAATGTAAGGATGGTCACCCCTTTTTACCATCAATATTTTTAAAACTTTCTCAGGAAGTTTCCGATAGTTTTCTTTTTCTCCATCTGATACTGTAAATATCAACATATCAACGGTGACAGACGATCTTTCGTATTTACTTGCATCGTAAGCAGATAAAAATTCCTGTTCAGTCAATCCCTGTTTGTTTTTTTTTACTTTATTCTCCATCGTTATCCCCCATTAAACGAGTACAAATCGATGATATTAATATATTGTTATTATCAGTTTATTAATATCATTTTATTTCTATATATTTCCGTTGTCAATACATTTCATAAAATATTTAATAATTTTATTATTTATTTTGCGATATATCGATAACCAATATTTAAATTTAAAATAAATTAATGTGGTTATCGATGAAGTTCGCGAAGTTAAGATTAATGAAATATTTATTTTTAGACTTCGCTCACTATAAGCAGTATTTTATATTTTTCGTTAAATCCGTTTCAAAAAAGGCTTCATTAAAAATGTTTTATCTTCTACTTTGGACTTTGGAAAGAGCAAATAAGATATGAATTCGACATTGAATAATCACGCGTGAATGATGATAAGACATGATATTATTCTAATAAAAGTAGAGCAAACCAAATCTTTTACTCTACTTTTATTTATTTCTTTTAATATGGCACTGCTGTAAAAAAGAGTTTGTTATAAAAAAACAGCTGCTTGAACTTTTTTAATACCTCAATTTTATAATAATGCTTATTGAATAGCTCCAAATATCCATCCTCATTTCTAATATACTTACCTTTATCAAAAAAATTCATGCACTTATTGCTAAAATGGGTATTTTCAAAAAAACAAGGTTCAATAATAAAAATTTTTCCATTAGGCTTTAGTACCCTACGAAACTCTTCTATGTAACCATACAATTCTTTTGATGGAATATGGTGTAAAACAGATATAATTAAAATATAATCAACCAAATTTTCTCAAATTGGCAAACAGCTTTCCCGTAATACATCAAAACGGTAATCAGGATAGGAATATTGCGCATAGCTTATTCTGCTGGAATCACAGTCTAATCCTAAATAGTTCGATGGTTGAAAAAGGGAACAAATTGAACCAATGCCGCAGCCAAAATCCAACACCATTTTGTTATGATAATCAATATTATTTGTAATAAGACTATACATATATGTTCTTGTAAACCATCTAGGGCGTACAAACCAATGATATAATCTGGGTGATAATTCCATAGGCTTTTCTTTTCACCGTCCTTTGACCACTGTTATAATATCTCATCAGTTAAAATTACTATTCCCATACAACGATTATTTATCATAAGCAATTTTATACTTTAATGGTATAATAAGGAATATAATAAATGGATATATCACATCAAAAGCATTGATTATACACTTAACATATAAAAAACAAAATAAGAGGCTCATATAATCTATGAACCTCTTAATTTATTTACATTTTCACTACTGTAAACGTTACTTTTTCGCCATTTACATTCCATTCTTTTGTATAACCTTCAGCAGCACCTTCAGTTATAGCTTTTGCCAATACTTCCTTACCGATTTCTTTTTCATTATTTTTCATAATTTCAGCGATTCTAACATTATTGCTGTAATATACGTGAATGTTATCCTGAATATCAAAACCGGCTTCTTTGCGCATTGTCTGTATTTTGCTAATAATTTCACGTACAAATCCTTCTTCAATCAGCTCAGGGGTGAGGTTGGTATCCAGTACAACAGTAATACCATAATCGGTTTCCGCCACCATTCCTTCTTTATCAATCGATTCACTGAGCACATCCTGTTCTGCCAATTCTACTTGATTCCCTTCTATATCTAAGGTTAACGTTTCGCCTCTCTTGAACAATGCCATTACTTCATTACCATCTACATGATTAAGCGCCTCAGCAATTTTAGGAACCAGTTTCCCGTATTTAGGACCCAGCGTTCTAAGCTGTGGTTTAAACTTATAAGTGGTAAAAGCATTTACATTATCAGTGAAAATAATTTCTTTAACGTTTAATTCATCGGCTACAAGATCTTTGAACATTTCTGGAAGCTCTTGTTTTGCATTTACATACATTTTACCGATAGGCTGACGGTTCTTAATGTTCGCCTTATTTCGGCAGGCACGTCCCTGTACTACCAGCTTAAGTACAAAGTCCATGTTTTCTTCCAATTTTTTATCAATAAATTTCTCATCCACTTGTGGATAACTGCATAAATGTACACTTTCCGGAGCATTGTTATCTACTTTTTTCACAAGGTTTCTATAGATTTCTTCTGCCATAAAAGGTACAAAAGGTGCAATCAGCTTTGACAGCGTTTCAAGCACGGTATAAAGGGTCATGTATGCATTGATTTTATCCTGATTCATTTCTTCCTGCCAGAAACGTTCTCTACTCCTTCTTACATACCAGTTGCTCAAATCGTCTACAAATTCCTGAATTGCTCTTGCAGGCTCGGTAATACGGTAGTTGTCCAGATTTTTTTCTACCATGGCAATTAATGAATGTAATCGGGATAAAATCCATTTGTCAATTACCTGTAATTTATCATGTTCCAATGTATAATTTTTGGGATCAAATTTATCAATATTTGCATACAGTACAAAGAATGCATAGGTGTTCCACAAAGTTCCCATGAATTTTCTTTGCCCTTCATTTACTGCTTCTTCATAGAAACGGCTTGGCAGCCATGGTGCACTGCTTGTGTAGAAGTACCAGCGAACTGCATCTGCTCCTTGTTTATCAAGTATATCCCAAGGGTCTACTACATTTCCTTTGTGCTTACTCATTTTTTGTCCGTCTTTGTCCTGTACATGTCCCAGTACAATAACATTTTTATAAGGCGGCTCGTCAAATAAAAGCGTAGATATTGCAAGTAAAGTATAGAACCAACCTCTCGTCTGGTCTATTGCCTCACTGATAAAATCTGCCGGGAAGTTCTCATCAAAAATTTCCTTATTTTCAAACGGATAATGCCATTGTGCGAAAGGCATGGAACCAGAATCAAACCAGCAGTCAATTACTTCACTTACCCTTTTCATGGTACCGGTTTTACACTCAGGACAATTTAGATATACGTTATCAATATATGGTTTGTGTAATTCGATATCTTCTGGAACATTTTGTCCCATTTCCTTTAATTCGGCAATACTTCCTACAACATGGCGGTGTCCGCATTCGCACTCCCAGATAGGTAGTGGGGTTCCCCAATATCTTTCACGGCTCAGTCCCCAGTCAATGACATTTTCCAAAAAGTTTCCGAAACGTCCCTCACGAATGTTATCAGGCAACCAGTTGATTTTATTATTGTTTTTTAGCAGATTTTCTTTTACAGCTGTCATCTTAATAAACCATGTGTCGCGAGCATAATACAATAAAGGTGTATCACATCTCCAACAAAACGGATAGGAGTGCTCATAGTCCACTGCTTTGTATAAAAGATTCCTTCCATCCAAATTTTCTATAATCATTGGATCTGCATCTTTCACAAAAACACCTTTCCACGGTGTTACACTTTCTACAAATTCACCCTGTTCATTCACCAATTGCACAAAAGGAAGGTCGTATTCACTTCCTACTTTCGCGTCATCTTCTCCAAAAGCAGGAGCAGTGTGCACAATACCTGTACCGTCAGTCAAAGTTACGAAATTATCCGCTACCACATAATACGCTTTTTTATCGGGCTTCACAAAGTCGAAAAGCGGTTCATATTCCATACCTACCAAATCTTTCCCTTGCATTCGTTCTAATACTTCGAATTCTTCATTTAATACTGAAGATGCCAATGCTTCGGCCAGAATATATACTTCATCTGCACATTTCGCTTTAATATAAGTTTCACTTGGATTGACCGTTAGTGCCACATTGGAAGGCAATGTCCACGGCGTAGTGGTCCAGGCCATCAAATATACCTGTTTTTCCCCTTTCACCTGGAACTTAACATATATGGATGCCTCTTTTACATCTTTATATCCTTGTGCAACTTCATGGCTAGATAAAGAAGTTCCACAGCGTGGGCAATAGGGTACAATTTTATGTCCCTTATAGAGTAAACCTTTATCCCATATTTGTTTTAATGCCCACCATACAGATTCAATATAGTTATTGTCATAGGTGATATAAGGATCATCCATATCTACCCAAAATCCTACACGGTCACTCATCTTTTCCCATTCTTTTTGATATTTCCATACACTATTTTTACATTCCTTAATAAAAGGTTCTACTCCGTATTTTTCTATTTCCGGTTTGCCGTCAATGCCAAGATGCTTTTCTACTTCCAATTCTACCGGCAGTCCATGCGTATCCCATCCAGCTTTACGGAGCACCTTATATCCTTTCATTGTTTTATATCTCGGGATAATATCTTTCATAACACGAGTTAAAATATGTCCGATATGAGGTTTTCCGTTCGCAGTAGGGGGGCCGTCATAAAAAGTAAAAGTCGGTGCACCTTCTCTCATTATTATACTTTTTTCAAAAATATCATGTTCTTTCCAATATTTTAATACTTCCATTTCCCTATCCACAAAATTTAGATTGGTCGATACTTTTTCGTACATGCAAATACCTCCATTTCTTGTAATTTATGAATTATTTGTAATGATAACATTTTTAACAAAAGCTATACTATTTTATACAACAAAAAAACCTTTCATCCATGACAGGACGAAAGGGTATTTCCGCGGTACCACCTGATTTGACACATCATGTGTCCATCTCATCACATACGAACTTATGCATATGCTTCCCATATAACGTCGGGATTACGTCACAGCCTACTATCATTCGGCCTGCTGCTCCAGAGTGATCTTCAGTATTTTCTGCATCGGATTGGGCTTGCACCATCCCCAACTCGCTGAACCTTCCAAAAATACCTACTCTTCTCTTTCCTCGCATTTATAAAGCAATATGATTCTAAATTTTCTATTAAAAAGTATTTTAAAACAAAACATCGAATTTGTAAAGACTTTTTATGAAAAATTGTGTTTCGGTCGAATACACATTTCTTGCTTTTTGCAACTTTTCTTCTTCAATGTCTGCTCAGCTAGAGTGCTTCTGCTCCCATACCCAATAAATTAGGCTTCACATCTAACACCCGATATTCGTCTGTAAGCACCAGTAACAAATCACCCGCATACATCACAGTATCACCGTTCGGAATAATCTCTGTTTCTCCTCTAATCAAACCAACAATGAGGCAATTCTCAGGCCACTCCACATCTCTAATAGGCTGATTTTCTAAGGCAGAACCTATGGATACAGGGATCTCCAGTAATATTTTTTTACCTCGTTCTCCAATAAAACGTTGTTTGCGCATAGCGTGTATCAAATTCTCCAACAAAGCATCATAAATCGCTTTTGAAGCTAATATATCAGTTACTACAAATGCTACCATAGATACTAAGATTAAAGCTAATAAGTGTGAAAATGAGCCTGTCATTTCGGTAATTAATATACTTCCTGTAATAGGAGCTCTTGTTACAGCCGTAAAATAAGCAGCCATGGCTAAAATCATAAAATTTAAAATATAAGCGTCATTCATTCCCAAGAACTCTACAAAAAAAATACCATATATTTTCCCTATGACAGCACCAATCACTAACATGGGTAAAAAAATACCTCCTGGAACACCAGAACCATAACATATAATAGTAAATATAAACTTTACTACTAATATAATTACTAAAAATATTACACTCATACGAGTAATACTCATATGTTCAACCAACTTATGTCCTCCACCTAATACTTCAGGCAATACAAACCCAAGTATACCTGCTAGAATGGCGGGAATTACAGGACGAAAAAAAGCATATTTTTCTGATATATTCTGATACCACTGCTGACTATTGAGAATGTATTGATTAAAAATCTTTCCCGTTATACCTGTTATAATACCTAAACCAATTAATACCCAATAGTTCTCCAACGGGAATATTGCTGCATTGTGAAAATCAAAAGCAGGTTCTATACCAAAAAAATGAGAACTAATAAAATTAGCTGTTAAAGATGCACTCATAACACAGGTTAATAATAAGGGTGAAAAATTTTTGTGTAGCTCTTCCAGCGCAAAAATAACTCCTGCCAATGGAGCATTAAAAGCAGCAGATAGTCCTGCACTGGCACCAGCGGTAAGTAAATATTTTTTGTCTAAATTGGAACGCTTTAAAATACGTCCTATGCCTAATCCTACTTCAGCACCCATTTGAACTGAAGGGCCTTCTCTTCCCAAAGAAAAACCCATACCAAGTGCCAACACGCCACCAAAAAATTTTGAAATTAATTCTTTCCACCAATTCATGGTAAATTGATGGATCAAAGCACCCTTTACCTGAGGAATACCACTTCCTTTAATCATCGGAATATTTAGTACAAGCTTTCCCAGAATAATTGCGTTCAAAACTAGAAATGAAAACCATAAAAATATTAACAAAATATCTCCTTGTTTTAAATAACTATATATGCTTGTACGCCATTCTTCTGCTGCCTGTAAAATATGACGGTAAAATACCGTCACTAGTCCTGCAAACCCCCCTACCAAAATACCTTCTGCTAATACAATCAATTTTGCATGCTGCCTATAGTGCAACATTCGTGTGGTTTCACAGTCTTTCATTCTACTACACCTCTAATATTATGTATATCTCTATATATTATTGTACTACTTGTATACAAAAAATCAATAGTTTTACAGGCGCAACTTACGTATCTTCTATTTAAAGTATAAAGTAGTTTTTTGGTGCAAAAGACCGGAATAAACCGGCCTCTATCACAATCCTGCTATTTTTGTCCATTATTCTGCACTATCCTCTATTTTAATGCGTCATCAATGAGCTGAATATAACTTTTTACGTTATCATCCTCAAAAGACACTCCATCATACCATGGTTTTTCAAAATGAGGTTTATTTGAAAAGTATCGAGACTTCAAAACCAGCTCCGGTCGATACTCAAAGTGCAAGATGTCAAAATATCCCCATTTGCCGCCCCAAATGAAGTTATTCCTTTCAAAAATTTCAACAATCTCTCTCGGATAGGTATTTAACCTCTTCTCCCCCTCCTCTCGTGAGGCCCATTTCCAGTAATCTCTTCTATCTCTTGCAAGGTCAATGGCAGTTCCAAAAGCGTGAGGGCTTAACCGATTAGTACCTGCAATGAAACGATAATTAAAAGTACCGCTCGCTGGAAATACACAAGAACGGATATCCTGCCGTCCTTCAGCCAACGGTACAAGTTCTTGCATCACTGCACGTAAAGCATCAGCCGCCCCATTGTTACGATTAAAAGGATAGTTTTTATAACCAACTTTGACAGATACAAGATTTAACTGTACCTGTTCTTTTGATCCCCCGTAAACTTCTTTTAATAAGGAGTATACTCTGACACGCCCGGGGTTAAAATCTTCGGCCATCAAACTTATACTGCCTGATAGTGGATAAATTTGTTCCATCATATCTTGTAAATCTGGATTTGCTAGCTTTTCTCCAGTGCTCTTTACCTTTTTGTCATCGTAAAGAATACGTTTTCCTGATTTCATTACCACATATACGCTGGCGTTTCCCTCTCGTTCTACTTTGACGATATGTTGGGGATAAGCCATCATCAAGCATAAAAGATTTCTCTTCATTGTTACTTCATCGTTTTGGGCACTGGAATATGTAGCAATAATATCAGGTATCGATTGTTTTGCCATATATCCTGTAATTACAATCAAACATAGTAGTATTATATACGTTCTTATTTTGTTCATGATGTATTCCATCCTTTCATAAAGACTCATCTCTATTAATTTTATATATGATGTTTTATGCTTTAAAATGCATTGATATGATATATCTTATTTTTTACTATCATAGACACTGTCGGATTGAAAAAGTATACATTAAGCTGTTGTACTAGTCAAAATATTATTGTATTAACGAATACCACCTGCAATGCAGGTGGTATTCGTTAATACAATAAAAGGGACATCCCCTATATATGGGAGCCCCTTTTAAATTACTTATGCCAACCCGAAAGCGGCAAGTATTCCGCGTAAAGCGAGTAAAGCAATGGAAATGGCACTGATCATTGAGAACTGTTCTTATTAGAACTTTAGCCATAAGACCTGATATGCTTTTACTTGACTGAACATTTTCATCACTAGATTATTAAATAAGACTGGTATATTAGATGATATATATATCATATTGTTGATTTCACTGCAATAACTCATTTTTATTAAGTTCTGCTTATAAATATACAGTGAATGCACCTTTATAAGACCTAAAAGCAGTATAATTATTCATAAGATTTTATATTTTTGAGTTATTGCAGCAGAATCATTATTATATCTATCCAATTTTAGTTAAGTATGCTTTAAAATTTCTATTCAAATCTTAAAGCTTCTATAGGATTAAGCCTTGAAGCTTTGTCTGCTGGGTAGAATCCGAAAAATATTCCTACAACAGCAGAAAAAGAAAACGATAATATGATTGTAGTAAAAGAAGGTTGAGCAGAAATACTCATTAATTTACCTATAAAGTGTGCACCAATGACACCAAATACTACACCTATCAATCCCCCTAAACAACTTACAACAACTGATTCAATTAAAAACTGTACTAGTATACTTTTTCTTTTGGCACCAATTGCTTTTCTTATACCAATTTCTCTTGTTCTTTCTGTTACCGAAACGAGCATAATATTCATAATTCCTATTCCTCCAACTACAAGAGAAATTGCCGCTATTCCCCCTAACATCATTGATAATGTCTTGGTTGTTTCATTAACAGTATTCAGCATATCAGCCTGATTAAATACTCTATATGAATCTGTATTGTTAAATTTTTTAAATAGAAATTCTTCTACTTTTTGCATGGCACTGTCTACAGTATCAGGTGTTTTTGCCTGAACATAAAATGTTGTAATATTTGCATTTCTTACCAATCTTTTTGCTGTAGTATATGGAATAATTACTCTATCATCATCTGAACCTTGCGCAGCACCTGCCTTTTCTTCCAATACACCGACTACAGTAAATACGTCACCGTTGATTTTGATTGTTTGTCCTATAGGTGACATGCCGGCAAAAAGCTCATTCGCAATATAGGCACCTATTAATACGACTTTTTGACGTCTTTCAACATCTAATGCACTAAAAAATCTCCCCTGCTGTACATTGGTATTCCTGACAGTTTGATAAGCTTCACTTGTCCCTACTAAAGAGGTTTGCATATTCTTATTGCTGTATTTTATCGTTACTGTATCGTCCAATGACGGTACTACATTTTCGATAACTTCACTATTATTAGCAGCTAAACTTATTAATTCGTCTTCACTCACCGTTCTATTGCTACCTCTTCCAAAAATTCGTACATGAATTAAATTGGTTCCCATACTTTGAATTCTTTCAGTAATTACTTTACTTGAACCTTCTCCCAAGCTTACAAGAATAATTACCGAACTAACACCAATAACAATCCCCAACATTGTGAGGAGAGCTCGAATCTTGTTGCTAGCGATACTTTTTAAAGCCATATTAAAAGCCTGTAAAAGGTTCACTGAGCTCCCTCCTTATCTTCAACAATTTTACCATCCATAATTCTTATAATTCTCTTGGCTTGCTGTGCAATGTTGCTATCATGCGTAATTAGAACAATCGTATTTCCCATTTCATGCAGTTTATGCATCATATTTATCACTTCATAACCGGATTTAGAATCAAGAGCACCTGTAGGTTCATCAGCCAATATTAAAGGGGGTTTGCTGGAAAGTGCTCTCGCGATGGCTACTCTTTGCTGCTGTCCTCCCGATAATTCCGGTGGTCTATGATGTATTCTGTCTCCTAAACCCACCTGTTCCAACGCTTCTAAAACCATTTGGACCCGTTTTTTTCTTGATATTCCCCTATAAATAAGGGGTAATTCTACATTTTCAAATGCTGTTAACTTAGGCAGCAAATTAAATCTTTGAAAAATAAATCCTACTTTTTTATTTCTGATTTCTGCTAAATCATCGTCTTTTAATTTACTGACTTCCTTATTATCTAAATAATAAGCACCTGAAGTAGGCGTGTCCAAACATCCTATCATATTCATTAGCGTAGACTTTCCTGACCCTGAAGGCCCAATAATTGCAACAAATTCTTTCGCCTTGATATGAATAGAAATGTTATCTAGAGCTTTAACTTCAACCTTACCCATTTTATAAATTTTATACATGTTTTGAATTCTAATCATCTATTTCCCCCCATTCTATCTTCTTAGTCTTACTGTTCCTCCTGGCTCTCTAGGCATTCCACCCATACCAGGAATACCACCCATCATTCCATTTCGATTACTGCTACTCAATTGGGATGGCGTATAAGGTAATAAAACTTCTTCTCCTTCTGTCAACCCACTTACAATTTCTATATATTGATCATTATTAATCCCTACTTCTACTTGCTTCATGATTCTATCATTGACATTGGTAGCTGCCTCTGATTGTTTTGATGAACTTTTTAGAGTTTGTGTGTTATTCTTTACAGAAGTATTTTTTAAATCATTACTATTTTTTACAAATACAAATGTTTTACCCTTACTTTTTTGAACGGCTGCCATTGGCAAGTATAAGACATTCTCTTTATTTTGAACCAAAATTTCAGCATTTACATTCATGCCCGATCTTAATTCACCATAATTTTCAATCGTCACTTCAACTTCGTACGTCGTTACACCATTTGAGGACTGCCCTTCTGCAGCAATATTGCTTACTTTGCCTTCAAACTTTTTACCTGGCAAAGCATCTGCTGTAACCTCTACGTTTTGACCTATTTTCACTTTAGAGATATCCAGCTCGTCAATATCCATGCTAAACACCATTTTGCTCATGTCCGCAACTACCATGAGAACATTGTTGTCCTTATTATTGATTGTATCACCGGCTTTTGCATTTTTTTCAACCACGATGCCATCAATTGGAGACACTATGCGATAATCCTCTAACTCTTTCTGCTGTTGCTCTAAATTTAACTGTAAATCTTGTAATTCTAAATAATTTTTATCACGATTTACAAGTACATCATCATTTTCTAATTCCAATATTTTTTGTCCTGCGGTAATTCTTTCATTATTCTGTACATAAACCTTTTTAACAATTCCTGAAGTCTCAGCATATATCGCTTGCTCTTTAGCGTACTCTAAAGGTCCCTCCGTAGGTGAGATCATATCTCCTTGTGATGTTTTAGCAATTGCTCTTACTTGCGTTCCCGGAACCAGGGCACCTCCATTTTTTATCTCAATTTCTACATTATATAAAATAGAGCCGTCAGAAGATGGATTTCCAGAACTGCTTTTGGAGATGACTTTTCCATCTATATATTGCATATATTCAGCTACAATTACTTGGGCATCCTGTCCTACTTGTATTTTTTGAACCTGAGATGCATTAAACGGTACCCTAGCTACTAATTTAGTATCATCAACAATATCTGCAATCTTCCCTCCTATATTATCACCCTCTTTAACAGAGAAATTAATAATTCGTCCGTCAAAAGGTGCAGTAACTTCGAGATTTTTAATTTCCTCTTCATTCTGTTTGTCTGTCAATTTGAATTTAGCAATACTATTTTTGAGCTTTTCAATACTAATGTACGCATCACTATTATCAAATTGGTAAAGTAGATCACCGGCTTTTACTTGCATTCCTTCCTCAAAGGGAGCACTGAGAATTGTACCTGTAACTAATGACACTATTTCATATCTTTGTATTGGTCGGACTGTACCTGTACCGGATATTTTTACACTCAAATCTCCTCGTGCAACTGCAACGGTTGCTTGGTTTTGATTGTTATTTGATACTTTATTGGCTATCCATTTGTTATAACCATAATAACCACCGAATCCTACAATAAGGACCACTAGAAAAATAATGATTTTATTAACATGCTTCAATAATTGTTTTTTCAATTATATCTCCCCTTTACACAAAAAATTGATTAGAGATTTTTTTGCGATACTTTTTAGTATAAATACTAATTGTGATGAATTTGTGATAATATTTTAAAAATTCCGTAAAGATTCCCACAAAATATTCACAAACTCTTCACAAATTCAAACTGAAATCACACAATTTTATCACAATTAAACTGTAAACTATAGACAAATAAATATGTGGAGGGTTCAAGTACAAATGCAAAAAGGAAGTATTCTAATTGCTAATTTTGGAAAAAGAATACCAAGCCCATTGGAAAACTATCTTATTGACAATCATTATACTATCCTAAAAGCTTTTAATACAGAAGAAATATTAACAGTTCTCAGTACGTCCAAGCCTGACGTTATTATATTAGAAAATATAGATCTATCCGATATTTCAGGAATAGAAGCATTAAAAGAAATTCGATATGAAAGCACAATTCCAATCATGGTAACAACATGGACAGATGAACCTGAAAAAACCATTTTGCAAGCATTTGAAGAAGGTGCAGATGACGTTTTTATCAACTACTACAGCTTAGAATTATTAGCTAAAAAACTGCAAGCCATTTTAAGACGTGTACTACAATAACTGTTTACACTTTTTTTACAAAAACAGCATAACAATCATGATATAATATAATAAGAGAGTTGTTTTTATTGTATAAAAATTAATTTACTTTTTATAATTAACCAACTTTAAAACTAAATATTATAATTTAAAGTTGGTTAATTTCATCAATAACTACATTCATTTATTTTAAATTTAGATATTGATTATCGATATAATAGTTTTTTGCAGGTAAACTTTTTATTTTACTCACAAAATATATAAAGGAGCTATGTATCTATGAACGGTATAAAGATTCTAGTAGTTGATGACGAAGATAAAATACGTAATGTTATTAAAATTTATCTTAACAGCGAAGGTTATGCAGTAGAAGAAGCCAATAACGGCAAAAACGCATTAGATAAAATAAAGACTACACATTTTTCACTTATAATACTAGATGTGATGATGCCTGAAATAGATGGCTGGACTGTTTGTAGAGAAATTCGCAAGTCATCTTCTGTTCCGATTATAATGTTAACGGCAAGAGGTGAAGAATACGATAAACTTTTTGGTTTTGATCTGGGCGTTGATGATTATATCGTAAAACCTTTTAGCCCAAAAGAAATGATTGCCAGAGTAAAAGCACTTTTGAGACGAAGCGGTAACAAAGCGTCGAAATCTGGCCAAACTTTCATAGAAGTCGGTCAGGTAAAAGTTAATCCTGTTTCTAAACAAGCTTTTATATCTGATAAAGAGCTTATTTTAACTCCTAAGGAATTTGAGCTTTTATATTTTCTTGTACAAAACCCGGAAAGAGTATTCAACCGTGAACAATTATTAACCAGTGTATGGGGATATGATTTTTTTGGGGATTCAAGAACAGCGGACACGCATATAAAGCAGCTTAGAGAAAAATTAGGCGATTATAAACATTATATTCACACCGTATGGGGAACTGGATATAAATTTAATGTAGGTGACTAAAATGAAAAGTATATTTAGCAAAATGGGACTAGCTATAACATCTTTAGTTTTAATCATATTGATATTAATATGGATATTTCAGATAGCTTTTTTGAATCGTTTTTATATTTATGAACGTAAAAACAGCTTGCTAGCTGAAGGAAAGAAAATTGCTTCTATGGTAGAGGCATCCAAAGATAAACAAAATATCAGTACAGAAATCGAATCCTTTTCTTCCTCTTTTGACAGCAAAATTTATGTTATTGATGCCAAAGGTAATATTATCATTTCTAATGATAATATTACCTCTTTAAAAAGGTCTGATAAAAGATCTGAATTTTCCAGAACCTTCATAGAATATCTAGACATTACAAAACTCTTACAAGGAAAAGTGTTAGTAGAAAAAACTGATAGAAATCAACGTCATAAAATATCTTTGCTTATCGTAGGAGTCCCAATCGAAAGTGGTAATAATATTATCGGTGGTGTAATACTCATTACACCCTTAGCACCTGTTTATGAAACAATATCTATTTTAAAAAAACAGTTATCAATTATTAGTATAATCTCTCTGCTTATCGCTGCAGTACTCTCTTTTTTACTGGCTAAACTTTTTACAAAACCTATTTTAAAAATCACAGAAACTGCAAAAGAAATCGCTAAAGGCGATTTTAATGCCAGTGTTCATCTAGATTCAAAGGATGAAATTGGTATGCTTGGGAAAACAATTAATGCTTTAGCTGAGCAATTAGGTCAAATTGAGAAATTCAGGAAAGAATTCATTGCAAATATTTCCCATGAACTTAAAACGCCTCTTAGCTTAATTCGTGCTTATGCAGAATTAATTATAGATATGCCCGATTACGACCCAAATGAAAGAAATAACAATTTAAAAATTATAGTTGAAGAAACAGACAAATTAAATAAAATGGTAAACGATATTCTTTATTTGTCTGAGATGGAATCCGGTTATCTAAAACTTAAGCTTACCAATATTCCTTTAATAGAAATTGTACAGGATGTTATTAAAAAACTTTCTTTTTTAGCAAAAAAACGCAACATAGAGCTTATTTTACGTTATGATAATAAAAATACTCTAATTTATGCAGATGAAGATAAAATTGAGCGAGTCTTTTTTAATATTATTAATAATGCACTTATTCACTCTTTTGAAAATGGACAAGTAGTGGTTAGTGTGTACAACCATAAGAATACGGTACATGTAGAAATAAGAGATTATGGGGAAGGCATCCCTGAAGAAGATTTGCCATATATCTGGGATAGATTTTATAAAGTAGATAAATCCAGAAAACGAGATAGTGACAGTGGTACAGGGTTAGGTATGGCTATTGTAAAAAACATCTTAGAATCGCACCATTTTAAATATGGAATAAAAAGTAAACTAAATGAAGGTACTTTGGTTTGGATTGATATACCTAATAGGAGACAAGATTATGAATAACATGGTAACAATACTGTTATGGATGTCGAAATAAAAGCAACTCATAAGGAGGACTAAAATTGAAAAAAACATACACAAAACTAACATTAAAAATATTAAACGAATTAGTTGAATTCAGAACTTCTGTCGGAATTATCCTCCTTGACGGTGCTGCGACAGTATTTAATCATTTTTTTGATTTTAAAAATGCAAAAAACAAAGAAGGTTATTTATACAATGTCCATAATCCTATTGTAGCGTATAAGCTTTCACCCGTTACTGCCTTTATCATTGGTATATTTTTAGTAATGACTGCCGGGTTACTAGGTATCTATATTATATTATCTACCCATTGGATACTTTTACCGGTTGGTGGTTTTTCTATACTCATAAGTTATTTTTATTCTGGCGGCAAATATCCTATTTCGCATACACCGTTCGGCGAAATTGTTTCGGGCTTTTTTGAGGGAACTATTGTTTTTAGTATTGCCTATTTTGTACAAAGTAGCAGCTATTCTTTACATGTGCTCTTGGTTTCAGTCCCCATTGCCTTAGGAATTGCAAATATTATGCTTGCTAACAATACCTGTGATACTGAGGAGGATAAACAAAACGGCCGCAATACACTACCTATTGTTATCGGACAGGATAATGCCATAAAAGTCCTTTATATATCTCATATACTCATGTATATCTTAAATACCATTTACTTTTTATTAGGCTATTTACCCGTTGGTATATTGATTACCTATTTGCTTTTACCTATTATTATAAAAAATTTACGGTTTTTTGATAAAAACAGAACCAAGGAAAAAGGCTTTGTATATCAAACCTATAAAACCTATAATGGAGCCTTTTTTATTTTAAAGCAAAGCGTAATATCAAGACAATCTACCTTAGCCTTTTGTGCCAAAAGCACATCAATTCACCGAAGGGATTGTCTTATTTTACACTATTTTATCTTTTTAACATATCATCATAGAGTGATAATCTTAATAAATTACAAATTAGAAATAAACATATGGCAATATGGCGTATCATTCTCCTAACCTTTCCATAATTACTTCATTGAAAAAATCTTCTAAGGTTTTTTCATTCACTGAATAAACAGTGTCGTTATCTACTCTTACTGAAACAGCTTTTGTACACTCACCCAGGCAAAATGCCGCTTTTACCGATACTTTATCTCCAAGATTTTTTTTATCTATCAGTTCCATCAGCTTATTAATGACATTATATGCACCTTTTAAATGACAGGCACTTCCTATACATACATCGATAGTTAACATTTCTATCACTCCTTTATATGTGTACAATTTGCCGTAGGTCTATGGAGAAGATGATGTTTATTTCTCAGCATTCCGTTATAGAAAGCAATAATCATAGGATTTTCTTCCGATCTTTTTATTTGCGCCATCTTATCTGCATTATAAATGCCTTTAGCCCTTTGCTTTTTTGTATAAGAACTCTGTGGAATAGGCTGACCGGCTCCTCCAACACATCCGCCAAACCACAGCTATCTTAATTTCCCTTCCATCAATATCCACCACTGCTTCTTTTATTCCTTCCATGCCTCTGATACCTACGAATTCAATTTCTTTTAGAGACTTTGAAGTTTTTTCCTTATAACATCTTCTTAATACAGCTTCTGCCACTCCTCCAGTTACACCAAATATGATTCCCGCACCACTAGTAAGGCCAAAAGGCATATCCGGGGCCTCCGGTTCTAATTCATTAAATACGATACCCGCCTCCTTAATCATTAGTGCAAGTTCTTGCGTTGTAAGTACCAGGTCTACATCCCTTTCACCCGCTACACTTAATTCCGGTCGGGCCGCTTCAAACTTTTTAGCAGTACAAGGCATGATGGAAATGACAATTGTCTCTCTAGTATCCACTTCTTTCATATTTCGATAATGTTCCTTAATCACTGCACCAAATATTTGCTGCGGTGAGCGACAGGTCGATATATTTTTAATTATATCGGGAAATTTTTG
>JASGMB010000113.1 GCA_030156665.1 Clostridiales bacterium | reverse complement strand
AAAAAAGTATTGACCCTTCCCAGAGACATGGCAGCACCATTTTGTTCTTTGACAGCGCCAAGATAGGCAAAGTAGGTCCATTGGATAGCCTCTTGCGCATTACAGGCAGGTAAGGAAATATTATAGCCATACGAAAAAGCCATTTCTTTAAGTTCTATGAGCGCAGAAATTTGTTGATAGATTTCCTCTTTTAAGCGTATATTTTTTTCATCAGCAGGAGTAGTTACAAGGATGGATAAGTCTTGTTTTTTTTGATCAATTAACTTATCCACTCCATACAGTGCAACTCTTCGATAATCACCAATAATTCTTCCTCTGCCATAAGCATCAGGAAGACCGGTAATAATACCTGACTTTCGGGCTTTTCTCATTTCGTCAGTATAAGCACTGAATACCCCATCATTATGAGTTGTACGGAATTGCGTAAAAATGCTTTCTATTTCCCGGGAAATATTATATCCATAAGCTTCACAGGCTTGTTTTACCATACGAATACCGCCAAAAGGATTGATTGCCCTTTTTAAAGGGGTATCTGTTTGTAACCCCACAATTAATTCTAAGTCCTTTTCTATATATCCAGGATTGTGCGCTGTAATAGAAGTAACAGTATTGGTATCAATGTCCAGCACACCGCCTTTTTTTCTTTCAGCTTCCATTAAGGCAAGGCATATATTGTGTAATTTTTGAGTATTTTGCGTTGGGGGAACCAAAAAGCTTTCATCTCCGTCATAAGGAGTGTAATTGAGTTGAATGAAATTAGAAACGTCAATATTTTGTTGCCAGGCTCCTGTTTTAAAGCCTCTCCATGCGTTTAATGGCATAGAAGCACCTCCTAAACAAATCTTTTTTTATAACACATAGGAAATTATATCGATTGTGTTCTGGGAATAAATTTATTTATCATTTTCGTTATGTGTTAAAAAAAATGCTTACATTATTTTTGTTAGTCCAGGAAGTTGCAATTTAGTGGAATTTTATAAAAAATTGCCGACAACCTGGACAAGAAAAATATTATGCCCAGGCGGTCGGCAATTTCAAAAATCATACTCCCTGTGGTTTCATCCTGCTTATCAGGATATTCCACTTCCGCCAGTCGTATGATTGAGTATTCAATTGATGATACCATTATATAATTTTGTAAAAGATGTGTCAATGGTGAATGCTTAACAAAATAAAAGTTTCAAAGTCAAGAAATTCTAAGCTCGCTTCGGACCGCGTCAAACTCGCTATCACTCACACAAGTGATGCAGCTTTTCCTCTGCTGTGTTAACAAGTTCTAAATTATTTCATCATCACACTGGATTTCAAACAGATTATATCAGATTGATTAGATATATTCTTTAAAACTCTGCAGATTTAAATCTGCAGAGTTTTTATCTAAAAAGAACTACAATATGTTTTTTTGCTCTAATTTATTAACGCTAGGTTCTTCTAAATTAACACACAGTGCTGCAAAAAGTAAGATACATATAAGTACATTCATTAAAAACTTGACACGAACGTTTGTTTGGTGTAATGTGAAATATGTAATTTGTATTTGCTAGATGACGATAAAATAGATATAATAAGTTTCTAATAGAAAATAATTCTTCATTAATAATGTATGCAAGAGGTGGGGTATTAAATGCCGGCTAATAATAAAAATAATGAATACGGAAATCACAGTATTTCTTCACTAAAAGGTGCAGAAAGGGTGAGGCTGCGTCCCGGTGTCATTTTTGGCTCTGACGGCCTGGAAGGGTGTCAGCATTCAGTATTTGAGATATTATCCAATGCAATAGATGAAGCAAGAGAAGGCTATGGGAAAATAATAGAAGTTACAAGATATAAGGACCGTTCTATTAAAATTACCGATATGGGAAGAGGTATCCCGCTGGATTACAATGAAAAAGAACAGAGGTATAACTGGGAATTGGTATTTTGTGAGCTTTATGCAGGGGGGAAATATAAAACAAATGCTGGAGAAAACTATGAATTTAGTTTGGGTTTAAACGGACTGGGCAGTTGTGCAACACAATATAGTGCGGAGTATATGGATGTTACTGTTTATCGGGATGGTTATCGGTATGATTTACACTTTGAAAAGGGTGAAAATATAGGCGGTTTAAAAAAGGAAAAGTGTAAGTATGAACATACAGGAACTATTATAAAATGGAAACCGGATCTTGAAGTATTTACCGATATCGATATACCCATTGAATATTTTCAAAATATCCTTAAAAAACAGGCGGTAGTTAACGCAGGGTTAACGTTCATACTCTATAATGAGGTTCAAGATGATACATTTGAAACTTATGAATACTGCTATCAAAACGGGATAGTAGATTATATAAAAGAAATCAATCAAGACAAAGGCTTTACCGAGGTACAGCTCTATGAAACAGAAAAAGTCGGTAAAGACCGAGAGGACAAGCCGCAGTATAAAGTAAAACTACAGGTAGGATTTTGCTTTAATAATGAAATTAATTTATTAGAGTATTACCATAATTCCAGTTTTCTTGAATACGGCGGTTCTCCAGACAGGGCAGTTAAAAATGCTTTTACTTATGTGATTGACCAATATTTAAAAGCAAATAACAAATATAATAAAAATGAAAATAAGATTACCTTTACAGATATTCAAGACAGCTTAATACTGGTCAGCAATTCATTTTCTACTGTGACCAGCTATGAGAATCAGACCAAAAAAGCAATAACCAATAAGTTTATCCAAGAGGCAATGACTGATTTCCTTAAAGAGCAGCTGGAAATTTATTTTATTGAAAATAAGATGGAAGCGGATAAAATCGTCGAACAGATCCTGATCAATAAAAGAAGCAGGGAAAATGCAGAAAAAGCCAGGATTAACATCAAGAAGAAATTAAGTGGAAACATTGACATTACAAATAGAGTTCAAAAATTTGTGGATTGTCGTACTAAAGATGTAAATAAAAGAGAGTTGTATATTGTGGAAGGGGATTCGGCATTAGGAGCATGTAAGCTGGGGAGAGATGCAGAATTCCAAGCCATTATGCCTGTACGAGGTAAAATCCTAAACTGTTTAAAAGCTGATTATGACAAGATTTTTAAAAATGATATTATAGTGGATTTATTGAAGGTACTTGGCTGTGGTGTAGAAATTAAATCAAAACACAATAAAGACCTGCATTCCTTCGATATCAATCATTTAAAATGGGACAAAATTATTATATGTACTGATGCGGATGTAGACGGATACCAGATTAGAACATTGATATTGACCATGTTATATAGATTAGTACCTACACTCATTGAAAAAGACAAGGTGTATATTGCAGAGTCTCCTTTATATGAAATAAACTCAAAAAGCAAGACCTATTTTGCTTACAGTGAAAAAGAAAAAGCGGCCATTTTATCCAAAATCAAAGGAAAATATACCATTCAACGTTCAAAAGGGCTGGGAGAAAACGAGCCGGAAATGATGTGGCAAACCACTATGAATCCTGAAACCAGAAGATTGATAAAAGTGCTTCCTACCGATATGGAGCAAACACAACAAATGTTTGAACTGCTTCTAGGAGATAATTTAAAGGGGAGAAAAGACTTTATTGCAAAGCACGGATACAAGTATATAGATATGTTGGATGTGTCATAGTTAGCTTACAGTTTTTAGTTTTTAGTATTCGGACTTGTTAAAGTTATTTAGTAAAACAGTGAACTGTCAACTGTGAACTATGAACTCATTACACATTTATTGAAAGGTTGAAATAATGATGTCAGTAAAGAATTTATTAGAACAGCGAATTACCGATACATTGGAATACAACTATATGCCCTATGCAATGAGTGTTATCGTTTCGAGGGCAATTCCGGAGATGGACGGGTTTAAACCTTCCCATAGAAAATTATTATTTACAATGTATAAAATGGGTTTGTTGAACGGCAATAGAACAAAAGCTGCAAATGTTGTAGGTCAAACAATGAAGTTAAATCCTCACGGAGATATGGCGATTTATGAAACTTTAGTACGACTTACCAGAGGATATGATGCACTTTTGCATCCCTTTATCGATTCAAAGGGAAACTTTGGGAAACAGTATTCCAGAGATATGGCTTATGCTGCGCCTAGATATACCGAAGTAAAGCTGGATAAGATATGCGTTGAATTATTTAAGGACATTGATAAAAATACAGTAGATTTTATGGATAATTATGATGGGACTTTGAAGGAACCTGTTTTATTACCCACTACATTTCCAAATATATTGGTAAATGCGAATCAAGGAATTGCGGTGGGTATGGCAGCCAATATATGCAGCTTTAATTTAGCCGAGGTATGTGAAACGACCATTGCATACCTCAAAAATGAGAATGTAGATATTACCAAAACTCTTAAAGCACCGGATTTTTCCTCGGGAGGACAATTAATCTATAATGAAAAAGACATCAGGCATATCTACAATACAGGAAGGGGCAGTTTTAAACTAAGGGCAAAATACAAATATGACAAAGATAACAATTGTATTGAAATTTATGAAATTCCTTATACCACTACGGCCGAAGCTATTATTGATAAGATTGTCGATCTGGTTAAGAACGGTAAGGTGAAAGAGATTTCAGATGTAAGGGATGAAACTGACCTTAATGGTCTGAAAATTACGCTGGATTTGAAAAGAAACACGGAACCGGAAAAATTAATGAATAAGCTCTTTAGATTAACTACACTGCAGGATTCGTTTAGTTGTAATTTTAATATTCTGGTTAATGGTACTCCAAAAGTATTAGGCATTAAAGGCATTTTAAAAGAGTGGGTTATATTTAGAATCAATTGCATCAAAAGACAGATTTCCTTTGATATAGATAAAAAATCCGAAAAGCTTCACTTACTCAAAGGTTTGAAGAAAATATTGCTGGATATTGATAAAGCAATCAAAATCATTCGTGACACTGAACATGATGCCGAGGTTATCCCTAACCTTATGAAGGGTTTTAATATAGACCAAACACAGGCAGAGTTTATTGCGGAAATAAAATTAAGAAATTTGAACAAGGAATACATTTTAAAGCGTACCGATGAAATTGAGAATCTGGAAAAAGAATTGGAAGACTTACAGGCTACACTGAAGAGTGAAACAAAAGTAAAAAAAATTATCACAAAAGAACTAAAAAATGTTGCAAAGAAATATGGACAGGATAGACGTACAGAAATAATTCATGAAGAACACGTCGAAGAAATCACCGAAGAACATCTTATTGAAGACTATAACCTAAAAATATTTATTACAAACCAAAAATATTTAAAGAAAATACCACTAACTTCCTTAAGAGGAAATTCAGATCAAAAACTTAAAGACGACGATATAATTGTACAAGAAATAGAAACAAACAACAAAGCGGACTTATTATTGTTTACCAACAAACAGACAGTATACAAGTTAAAGATCCATGAAATTAGCGATTGTAAAGCAAGTAACTTAGGAGAGTACTTACCAAACTTATTAGAATTAGATGCCAATGAAGAAATACTTTATGTCGTTGCAACTGAGGATTATCGAGGATATATGTTTTTTGCGTTTGACAATGGGAAAGCTGCAAAAATAGATTTGAATAGTTATGCTACTAAAACAAATAGAAAGAAACTTGCAAACGCCTATACCGATATCGCAAAACTCATTTACATTACCTATTTAAATCCTGAAGAAGATAGAGAATTGGTTGCACTTAGCAGTATTGAGAAGGTATTAGTTTTTAATACCAATAATGTTCCGTCCAAGACGACACGAGACTCTCAAGGAGTACAGGTGCTTAAATCCAAAAAAGGTAGTACAATGGTTAAAATCATGAGTATTGACGCGGTACAATTTGAGAACTTGGATTATTATAGAACCAAAAACATTCCTGCAACCGGGAAGTATCTAAAACATTCTCAAGGTTGACTTTTTTGAAACACATGACGGAAATTATAAATAAATTTATCCACAAAATACAAAGGTTTATAATTTCCTATGTGTTATAAAAAAGCATATGTTAAAAAGGATAAGGGCGGAGAAATTCCGCCCTTAGATATTTAAGGACGTTGTTTGGATAGAGTGAATGCTCGCGTCCCTATGTCACTTTCTATTTATGCTATCTTTCTTTTATTATTTAATTTCTTTAGTAACCCTCAGTCGTGTCAAAGCTCTCCTAATGGCTGCTTGCGTACGGAGGTGCTCTATACGGCTTTGATGCTGTCTAAGTCTTTCTTCTGCTCTTTCCTTAGCAGCTTGAGCCCTTTTAATATCTATTTCTTCCGGCCATTCCACCGAGTCTGCCAGAATAATGACATAATGAGGCATAATCTCCATAAATCCGTTGGCAATAGCGGCAACTTTCCATTCATCATTTACTTTTATTTTTAATTCTCCTATACTAATGGCAGTTACCATGGCTTCGTGTTCTGCCATTACACCTAGGCTGCCGTCAGTAGTAGGTACAATGACCATTTGGGCGTCGCCGCCAAAAAAAACTCTTTCAGGCGTTACAACTTCAAGATAAAAAGTAGAAGGCATGATTAACCCTCTCCCTTCATGGTTTTAGCCTTTTCCTTGACTTCATCAATCGTACCTACCATATAGAAAGCAGCTTCCGGATAATCATCCATATTGCCATCTATGATTTCTTTAAATCCTCTTATTGTCTCTTGAATAGGAACATACTTACCTTTCATACCGGTGAAGGTTTCTGCGACAAAGAAAGGTTGAGAAAGAAATCTTTGGATTTTTCTTGCTCTAAATACAGTAAGTTTATCTTCTTCTGAAAGTTCTTCCATTCCCAAAATCGCAATAATATCCTGTAATTCTTTATATCTTTGTAAGATTTCCTGAGTTTTTCGTGCAACGCTATAGTGTTCCTCACCTACAATAGACGGTTCAAGGATTCTGGAAGTAGAATCCAGAGGGTCTACAGCCGGATAGATACCTAACTCCACGATTCTCCTTGATAATACGGTAGTAGCGTCAAGGTGCGCAAAAGTAGTAGCCGGTGCAGGATCGGTCAAGTCGTCCGCTGGTACATAAACTGCCTGTACCGAAGTAATGGAACCTTTTTTAGTAGAGGTTATTCTTTCTTGAAGCGCTCCCACTTCAGTTGCAAGTGTTGGCTGATATCCGACTGCCGAAGGCATTCTACCTAATAGGGCAGATACTTCTGAACCAGCTTGAATATATCTATAGATATTGTCAATAAAAAGAAGAACGTCCTGACCTTCACTATCACGAAAATATTCTGCCATTGTCAGTCCTGTTAATGCTACCCTCATTCTGGACCCGGGAGGTTCATTCATCTGACCGAACACCAATGCAGTTTTATCTAAAACCCCGGACTCTTGCATTTCATGCCATAAATCATTACCTTCTCTTGTTCTTTCACCTACACCGGTGAAAATAGAGTATCCGCCATGTTCAGTGGCAATGTTTCGTATCAATTCCATAATCAATACGGTTTTTCCAACACCGGCACCGCCGAAGAGACCGATTTTACCACCTTTGGCGTAAGGAGCCAATAAGTCAACAACCTTAATGCCTGTTTCCAAAACTTCTGTAACCGGACTTTGCTCATCAAAACCGGGGGCTTTACGATGTATTTCCCATTTTTCAGCGGCTTTTACTTCACCCTGGTTATCTATTGCTTCACCCAGTACATTAAAAACTCTTCCAAGCGTACTTTTACCGACAGGTACTTTAATAGGCGATCCGGTATCAATAACTTCCAGTCCCCTCATCAAACCTTCAGTCGAATTTAGAGAGATGCAGCGTACTGTGTCATTTCCCAGGTGTTGTGCTACTTCAATGGTAATATTTATATCTTCACCCTTTATTAAAAGAGCATGATGAATAGAAGGAAGGTGGCCTTTTTCAAATTGTACATCTATTACAGGACCAATAATTTGTGTAATTTTTCCTGTCTTTTGATTATCCATCTTAATTAACCTCCTTATATGTGGAAAGAATGGAGAATGCAGAATGCAGAACATTTCTGCATTAGCGCAACGCTTCCGCTCCGCCGGCGATTTCTGCAATTTCCTGGGTGATGGCGGCTTGCCGGGCACGATTATATAAAAGCGTGAGTTCACGGATCATCTCTTTTGCATTTTTAGTGGCAGCATCCATTGCTGCCATTCGTGCACTCTGTTCGCTGCAAAAAGATTCTACTAATGCGCCAAAAATCAACCCTTTAATATAGTTAGGAACAATGCTGTCTAAAACAGCTTTGGGAGAGGGGTCATAAACCACGTATTCCTTATACTGTTCGCCCGGATCTGTGACGACATTAAAGTGAGACTTTTCCAAGGGAAGTAGTTTCATTACTCTTGGTTCTTGTTTTACTCCCGATTCCATATTGGTATAGACGATGTATATTTCATCCAACATGTTATGCCTGTACATTGAAATCAATGATTCACCAATTTCTCTAGCTCTATAAGTGGTAGGGTTTTGAGCGGTATATAAAAATTCTATATCGATGTTATAACCTTTTTTACGAAAATAGTCCCTTCCATGATGCCCGATAACAAAAAGAAATTTATCTTCTTTATCTTTCATGTGCTCTTCGGCTAGTTTAATGACATTATGATTATATGCACCGCACATTCCTTTATCGGCAGTAATAACAATATAACCTACTTTTTTTGGGTGTACATTTTCACGTTTATCAAAAAACACATGCTCGATGTCAGGGCTGTGCGCAAGGATGTCCTTTAATGTGGATTGAATTTTTTCAAAGTAAGGTAAGGTATGATTTAATTGTCTGCGCGCTTTTTGTAATTTTGAAGAAGCAATGAGGTTCATTGCTTTTGTAATTTGCATAGTATCTTTTATACTTTTAATTCGTATACGAATATCCCTCATACTAGCCATAAACCTTAACCACCTATTTCATCCATATATTGCTTTTTAAATTCTTCTATTGCCGATTTCAGCATTTCCACATTTTTGTCATCCAGTTCTTTTGTACTATTTATTGCTTCCGATATCTGAGAATACTGAGTATCTATAAATGTCACCAATTTTGATTCGAAATCTTTTACTTTTTCTATAGGAATATCCCATAAATATTTATTAGTTACTGCAAAAATGATTATAACCTGATGATGCATTGGTATAGGGTGATACAAAGGCTGTTTAAGTGTTTCTACAATTCTCTCACCCTGATCCAACATTTCTTGTGTAGCTTTGTCCAATTCGGAGCTGAATTGTGTAAATACCTCCAGTTCTCTATACTGTGCTAAATCCAGTCTTAATCGTCCCGATACTTTTTTCATTGCCTTTGTTTGAGCAGCGCCTCCCACTCTTGAAACCGAAAGTCCTACGTTAACTGCAGGACGTATACCGGCAAAGAATAATTCATTTTCCAAGTAAATTTGTCCATCGGTAATGGAGATAACATTGGTAGGGATATATGCAGACACATCACCGGCAAGGGTTTCAATAATAGGTAAGGCAGTCATTGAGCCTCCACCCAACTCTTCGCTTAGCCGTGCTGACCGCTCTAACAATCTTGAATGCAGATAAAACACATCGCCGGGATAAGCTTCACGGCCGGGCGGTCTGCGAAGTAATAGGGACATTGCCCTATAGGCTACCGCATGTTTGGATAAATCGTCATATACAATGAGCGTATCTTTACCTTTATACATAAAGTATTCAGCCATTGCACATCCTGCATAGGGCGCGATATATTGCAGCGGAGCTAGCTCACTGGCAGTTGCGGAAACAATAATGGTATAATTCATTGCACCGTGTTGTTCCAGTGTGGAAACAAGTTTTGCCAATGAAGAGGCCTTTTGACCAATCGCAACGTAAACACAAATAACATCCTTGTCTTTTTGATTAATAATGGTATCTATCGCAATAGAGGTTTTTCCGGTCTGTCTGTCTCCAATAATTAATTCTCTTTGACCACGACCAATGGGAAACATAGCGTCGATTGCCATGATACCGGTTTGAAGCGGGACACTCACTGATTTTCTATCTACCACGCCTGCGGCTTCAAATTCAATAGGACGCGTGGCATTTGCTTGAATTGTGCCTTTTCCATCGATAGGCTGGCCCAGTGCATTTACTACGCGTCCGATTAGCGCTTCACCCACAGGAACATCGGCCTTTCTACCGGTTCTTTTAACAATATCCCCTTCATGAATACCGCTTTCGGAACCTAAAAGTATACAGCCTACATTATCTTCTTCGAGATTAAGTGCCATTCCCAGCGTACCGTTGGAGAATTCTACTAGTTCACCGTACATGCAGTTATCTAGTCCATACACCCTGGCAATACCGTCTCCGATTTGAATAATCTGTCCAACCTCTTCATTTTTAATTTTAATATCGTAATTCTCTATTTGTTGTTTAATAATAGAGGTAATCTCGTTAGGTCGTATATTCATATATTTTTCACCTCGATATATCAAAATCTTCAATTACTTTTCGAGTCAGGCCCGAAGTATTTTAGCAACAGATTTTGATGAAACTATGTGTCAGTAGGATTATATCGTTTTTGTTATGATCTGGTTTTTTAAGGTGTGCATCATACCTTTGATACTTTGGTCGATGACTTGATTGCCAATCACTAATTTAAATCCTCCAATGAGACTTTCATCAATAATGGGGATCAAGTTAACCTCCGATACATTGTACTTTTCTTTCAATTTGGATTTTATTCGATCCATTTCATCCGATGTAAGAGGAAAAGCGGAAATGATATTCACATCCAGAGATTTTACAAATGCATGTACACCTTCTTTATATGCCATTAATATATCATTTAATAAATTTAATCGTTTTTTGTCAATCAGTAGTTTTAACAGGTTTAAAATATCCTTGCTAACGCTGTTGCCAAATAATCTGTTTAGAAGGTTAACTTTTATGGCGTGACTGTTTTCACTTCAGCTGTTGTTCATAAGCGGTTAAAGCATCTTTTTCTTGTGCAATCAGAAGAAGTGCTTGTGCATACCTTTTTGAAATACTATTCATTAAGCAACAACTGCTTCATCTAAAAATTTTTCAATAATATTTTTATTTTCTTCGGTGTTCATATTATTTTGTATAATCTTAGAAGCTGCTGCAAAAGCAAGGCTAGTGATTACGTATTACATTTCCTTCATCACTCTTTGCCTTTCAAGTACAATGGATTCATTTGCCCGATGGATAATACCTTCCGCTTCCTTTCGGGCTTGCGAGATAATCTGATC
>JASGMB010000112.1 GCA_030156665.1 Clostridiales bacterium | reverse complement strand
CAAAAAATTATCCCTCATCGATATCCATTTTTGCTTGTAGATAGAATTGAAGAGATGGAGAAAGGTAAGCGGGCAGTAGGTATAAAAAATGTAAGTGCGAATGAGGCATTTTTCCAAGGGCATTTCCCAGGCAATCCAATTATGCCGGGAGTACTTATTGTAGAAGCGCTGGCGCAGGTAGGAGCGGTTGCAATACTTTCTATGGAAGAATATAAAGGGAAACTTGGCGTATTTACAGGGATAGATAAACTCAGATTTAGAAAACAAGTAAGGCCGGGAGATACACTGAAATTGGTAGTAGAAATGAAAGCATTTAAAAGGGGAATCGGAAAAGCAGATGCTGTGGCCTACGTTGGAGATGAGATCGCAGCTTCCGGGGAATTAATGTTTGCAATTGTTGATAATTAGGAATGAGTATTTAGCGTTCATGTTAAGAGAATCCATTGGAGTTCGAAGCTCTGAGCACGGAGTTCAAAAATATTGTTGAAAAAGCCTTAGAAATTTTTAGCGAAGCGGAGGAAAGTAGCGTCACTTGTTTGAGCGACAGTGAGTTTGACGCGATCTAAAGCGAGCTTAGAATTTCTTGGATTTGAGCTTAGCGACTAAAATTTATTTTTGACTAGCACAACGAGCGCACATTTTTTATAACGACTGCGGCGGAAAACCTGACCCCTTTTGGGTCAGGTTTTCTGCTGCATAAAGTTTCAAGAGAATCTACCTTGAAAAATACCTCAGGCTTTATGCCCGGGGTTTAGAATCGAAGATTCTTTTATTTGAAGAATATTATGGAAAGAATGTTGTAAAAATAAACGTTCTTTCATGCATTGATGGATGTAGCACTATACTCTAAATGCCCGACTTGCAAAATCTTTTCACTAACTTGATAAATATTTCCGGCACCCATCGTAATAATTAAATCCCCTTCGTTTGCTTGATTTAAAATATGTGAAGTAATTTCGTCAAAGCTGGATATATATTCTGCATTTCCTCCCTTTTCAATAATCTTATTCACCAAATCTCGTGAATGTACCTTATGTTCATCCCGTTCTCTAGCTGCATATATATCTGTTATAATCACTCTATCAGCATCTGTAAATGCTTCCGAAAACTCATCTAAAAGAGATAGTGTTCGCGTATACGTATGCGGCTGAAAAACGCACCATATTTTATCATGAGGAAATTTTGAGGCTGCAGCAAGGGTAGCTTTTATTTCGGTAGGATGGTGTGCATAATCATCTACAATAGTAAAGCCGTTTAACCTTCCTTTAATTTCAAAGCGACGGTGGGTACCTTTAAAAATATAAAGTCCATTCACAATATCTTCTATCTTTACATCTAATGTATAAGCACAAGCGGCTGCTGCAAGGGCGTTATATACATTATGCATGCCCGGAATGTTAAGTTGAATTGTAGAGATTTTATTGTTTTTGTAAATAATATCGAAGCTAGGAAAACCATACTCATTAAAAACAATGTTTTCGGCTTTCCAATCATATGTCTGATCTTTTATACCATAAGTAATCACATTACATTTAATATCATTGATAATGCTTAATATGTTTTTGTCATCACCGCACGTAACAATATATCCGTTTTCTGGGATGAGTTGTGCGAATTTTTTAAAAGACTGAATAATATGATTTAAGTCTTTAAAGTAATCAAGGTGGTCAGCTTCAATGTTCAGTATTATACCAACAAAGGGGTGAAACCTGAGAAAGCTTTCGACATATTCACAAGCTTCCGTAACAAAATATGTACTGTTACCTACCCGAATATTTCCATTTATGGCATCTAATTCGCCACCTACCAGGATAGTAGGGTCCAGATTGGCGTGTAGCAGGATAAGTGAAATCATGGAAGTGGTAGTTGTTTTACCATGCGTTCCTGCTACTGCAATCGCATGCTGGTATTTTTTCATGATTTCTCCTAATAAAACGGCTCGTTCAATAAAGGGAATATTTAATTGTTTTGCAGCTTGTATTTCAGGGTTAGAAGCCTTCACTGCTGCTGTATATACGAGTAGGTCTGCACCAGTAACATTTTCTTTTGAATGTCCAAGAAAAAATTTAACACCTAGTTTTTGTAACTTATTAGTCAATGTCGATTCTTTTATATCAGACCCAGAAACGACAAATCCATTTTTGATGAGTATTTCCGCAAGGGCACTCATGCTAATGCCGCCAATACCGACAAAATGAACATGAGCACCTGGTTTTAATAATTCCAGCTTAAATTCAGGCAAAAATAACACTCCTTACTTGCCCTGAAACTTAAAACATTTAAGTTTCAGAGGATATTATCAATCCATTAAAGAGACTAAAGTATATCTTTATGGTTTTTCCTATACTTTATATCCAAATATTCTTAACTTAATGAAAAAACAAATTGCCAATGAAAGAACTTGTTAACAGTTAACGGTTCACAGCTTACAGATTTTTATCCTTTTTATTTATACTGTAAACTGTTAACTGTGAACCGTGAACATTTTATAATTGAATATTCAAAGGAAATTTGGAATTTCTTTAAATATAAAAGCAAAATAGTCACTGCCATTATTTTATAATAAAAAAGTAAAAAATGCACTAAATAAGTGAATAAAAAAAGCTGTGCATATTATTTTCCTTAAATATTATATGGAAATTTTAAAAAAAATATCAATAAGTGAATATTTTTTTAAAAAACCTTTTAAATATTCGTATATTTGTGTATAATGTTTGATAATAGTGAGTTAGGGAGGAAAGTGAATGGAGAAACTGCAAAGAAATGAACGAATTGCAGCACTTATCAAAATTTTAAGTGACCAGCCGAATCAAATATTTACATTTAACCATTTTGTCGAAAATTTTAACTGTGCAAAGTCTACACTAAGTGAAGATGTAGAGTTATTAAAAGGCATTGTTGCAAAATTAGAACTAGGAGCAGTAGAAACTATTTCAGGAGCCGCAGGTGGAGTTAAATATATACCGACACTTGGAAAGGAAAAAATAAAACAGATTTTATCTAACTTATGTACTAGTCTTGCTGAGCCTAGTAGAATCCTTTCAGGAGGTTTTCTGTATATGACAGATATCATCTATAATCCAAGTGTGGTAGATGATATAGGTAAAATATTTGCTGGGCAGTTTATAGATAAAGATATTCATTATGTTGTGACTGTTGAAACAAAAGGAATTCCTATAGCAATGATGACTGCAAGGTACTTAAATGTACCGTTGATTATCGTTAGAAGAGACAGTAAGGTGACTGAAGGTTCATCAGTAAATATAAATTATGTTTCTGCGTCTAGCCGTAGAATTCAAACAATGTCTCTCTCACGAAGGGCAATTAAGAAAAACTCCAAGGTTTTATTTGTTGATGATTTTATGAAAGGTGGAGGTACGGTACGAGGCATTATTGAGCTTATGAAAGAATTTGAATCGGAAGTAGAAGGTATAGCAGTTTTAATTTCTACAAAAGAACCTATTAAAAAATTTATAAATGAATATTTTTCCTTAATTATATTAAATGAAGTTGATGAACAAGAAAGCATAATAGATTTAAAACCGGGTATAAAATTTGATTAAAATGCGAAAGCTAAAAATGAGTTAAAAAGTTAAAGAAAAGAATGATTAAACAAATAAACTTCAATATTGCTATATTGTTCATAATTGTATACAGCTGGCTGAGTTACTTCGTGGAAGGTGGTGAATACATCATGGAAATAACTGATATACGTATTAGAAAAATTAATACAGAAGGCAAAATGAAAGCTGTAGTTTCTGTCACTTTTGATAATGCTTTTGTAATACATGATATAAAAGTTATCGAAAGTCAGGATAAATTGTTTATTGCAATGCCTAGCCGTAAAACGCCTGATGGGGAGTTTAAAGATATTGCTCATCCAATCAACTCTGAAACGCGTGAAATTATTCAAAAAGCTATACTGGAAAAGTTTGAAGCAACCATGATTCAAGAACAAGAAGATGAAGTTGTTCAGGACAATATGGGTACGGAAGGATGATATTTTTGTAACGACTGCGGCAGAAAATCTGACCCCTTGTGGATCTAGATGAATGCCGCAAAAAGTTTCAAGAGAATCTACAAGTATATCTGCAAGATATACTTTCTGGCTTCAAGAAAATCTACCTAAATCATATTCGAACGAAGTGAGATAAATTCGTCGAAGACGATTTTTTTATTAATAAAATAAATTAATGATAAAATTTTTCATAAAAATCTATGAAGTATGATTAAATAGATAGAAGGTTTTGTAAATAGCTTAGAGTGACTTTGAAGGATTAAAATATTTATTCAAAGGGTTGAAAAATCATTTAAAAAGTGAGAGAATAATAACGGTAAAAATTTGACGAGGATGGTGTTATTAGTTGAAGGACTTATCCGCAATTATTTTAGCTGCCGGTGAAGGGAAGCGAATGAAGTCAAAAAAATCTAAAGTGCTTCACAAAGTGTGCGGGAAGGCACTTGTGGAATGGGTATATGAAGCTGTACAAAAGGCAGGTATCGAAAAATGTATACTGGTAGTGGGACATAAAGCTGAAGAAGTTATGACATATATGGGACAGAAAACACAATTTGCTTTGCAGAAAGAACAGTTAGGTACCGGGCATGCAGTCATGCAAGCACAACATGCAATAAAAGATCATGAAGGCCATGTCATTATTCTTAATGGAGATACCCCTTTAATCAAAGGAGATACAATCAAACAGGTCATTGAATATCATATTAAAAATGACAATGCCGCTACAGTGATTACTACTGAACTTGATGATGCAACAGGGTATGGACGAATTGTTAGAGACGATAGCGGTAATGTAATAAGAATTGTTGAACATAGAGATGCAAATGAGCAAGAAAAAGCAATAAAAGAAATTAACTCCGGAATGTATTGTTTTGCAGTAAAAAATCTACTGGATGCTTTAAGTAAAATCAATAACAGCAACTCTCAGAAAGAATATTATCTAACCGATACTATTGAAATCCTTATCAGTGAAAACAATAGAGTTGGAGCATTAAAAATTGAAGATTCCACGGAACTGTTGGGTATCAATAATCGTATACAGCTTTCTGAAGTAGAAAAAGTAATGCAGCAGAGGATTTTATCTGAGCATATGGAAAATGGAGTGACAATTATTGACCCTGGCACTACATATATTCAAGCAGATATAGAAATAAAAATGGATACTATTATCTATCCTGGCTGCATACTGGAAGGTAATACTAAAATAGGTGAAGATTGTGTGATAGGACCCAACAGTCGTATCATAAATTCTATAGTAGAAAATAATGTTGAAGTACAAAATTCGGTAATCATCGATAGCTACATAAGTGAAAATACTCGTATAGGACCGTTTGCCTATATAAGACCGGAAAGTAAGATTGGTAAGAATGTTAAGATTGGTGATTTTGTAGAAATCAAAAAATCTGTAATTGGAGATAATACAAAGGTGTCTCATCTGGCATATATAGGGGATGCAGAAGTAGGAAAAAATGTGAATATGAGTTGTGGCTCCATTACAGTAAATTATGACGGTCAGAAAAAGTATAAGACAATCATCGGCGATAATTCTTTTGTAGGATGTAATGTGAATCTTGTTGCTCCCGTAATTGTTAACAAAAATGCTTATATCGCAGCAGGTTCTACCATTACTGACGAAGTACCGGAAAATTCGCTGGCTATTGCAAGAGAACGACAAGTTGTCAAAGACGGGTGGGTCAAAAAGAAATTCAGAATGGAAAATACAGATTAAGGACAAAAGAAGACAAAAATAAATAACCAATTGAAAAACGGGAGGGTATATATATGATAACACATGGAAAAAACATTAAGATATTCACGGCAACCTCGAATCCTAAGCTTGCAAAAGCGATAGCAGACATTATTGGCATTCCTCTGGGAGATGCGGATGTTGGAACTTTCAGTGACGGTGAAATATTTGTAAATACCGGAGAAACGGTAAGGGGATCCGATGTCTTTGTGGTTCAATCTACATCTTATCCGGTAAACGATCATATCATGGAATTACTGATTATGATAGATGCCTTTAAGAGAGCCTCTGCCGGAAGAATCACTGCGGTTATTCCTTATTTTGGATATGCGCGCCAAGACCGTAAGGCAAAAGCCAGAGATCCTATTTCTGCAAAACTTGTAGCAGATCTCATTGCGACGGCAGGAGCTGATAGAGTGTTGACCATGGACCTTCATGCACCGCAAATACAGGGGTTCTTTAACATTCCTGTAGATCATTTGTTAGGTGCACCTATACTATGTCGATATTATACGTCAAAGTTTGAAAATAATTTAGATGATGTAATTATTGTTTCTCCGGATTTAGGAAGTGTAACCCGGGCGAGAAATTTTGCTGCACGACTTGATGTTCCTTTGGCGATTATTGATAAAAGAAGGCCAAAAGCGAATGTAGCGGAAGTAATGAATATTATAGGAGATGTTAAAGATAAAATCGTTGTTCTTATAGATGATATGATTGATACTGCCGGTACAATTACCCATGGCGCCAAAGCTTTAGTAGAACGGGGAGCAAAAGAAGTTTATGCATGTTGTACACATGGGGTTCTTTCAGGCCCTGCTATAGAAAGAATAGAGGAATCTCCTATAAAGGAATTGATAATATTAGATACCATTCCACTTCCGGAAGAGAAAAAGATAGATAAGATAAAAACACTATCCGTAGCACCGGTATTTGCAGAAGCGATTGAAAGAATTTATGAAGATTTGCCGGTAAGTACATTGTTTGTTTGATAACTTGAAGATTGAGCTTAAAATGATAGATAAAGATATGTAGTTTCAGAATATATCCGATGGCTAATCGCCGCTAAGACTCCCGCTTCTTTAAGCGGTGAGATAAGCGGCGCTAAGCCCCTGGATAACGATTTCTAAGCTTCAGTGGGAGTGAAAACTCCCCCTGAAGCCAAGAACTCTGTTTATCATGCTTAACAGAATAAAATCTAGATTTTGTATATTTTTACTTGGAACGATTATGGAAAGGATGATCATATGTATCTTATCGTCGGACTGGGTAATCCAGGGAATAAATATGTAGGTACCAGGCATAATATCGGCTTTGAAACAATTGATTATATTGCATCATTGTATCACATTCATGTTACCAAAGTAAAACATAAAGCATTAATGGGTGAAGGCATGATACAGGGGCAAAAAGTGGTGCTGGCCAAGCCACAAACTTATATGAATCTTAGTGGAGAGAGTATTAGAGAAATAAAAGACTGGTATAAAATCGATAATAACAACATAGTTGTAATATATGATGATATCAGTCTGGAAATAGGAAAAATCAGAATCAGAGCTAAAGGTAGTGCAGGAGGGCATAATGGCATCAAATCTATTATATATCAATTAAATTCAGAAGTATTTCCAAGAGTGAAGATAGGAGTAGGTCAGCCTTCTCATCCGGGTTATGACCTTGCCGATTTTGTGTTAAGTCAATTTACTAAGGAAGAACAACCATATATGATAGAGGCCATTAAAAAAGCTGCTGATTCGGTTGCTGTACTTGTTCAGGCAGGAATAAACGAAGCAATGAATAAATTCAACGGGAACTAATGGGGAGAACAGTATGAAGAAAGGATTTAGTGATTTTCTTTTAGAGCTTGAAGAATATAATACACTGCTCTCAAGTATTAGAGCAGGTATAGGACCGATCAATATTATCGGTACTTCGGATTCCCAAAGAGCTCATCTCATCTATTCAATATGTAATCATACGCAAAGACCGTGTGTGATTGTTACGTACAATGATTTACAGGCAAAGAAGCTGCATGAAGATTTGAGCTTTTTTATAGGAGAAAGAGCAAAATTGTTTCCAAGTAAAGAATTTATATTTTATGAAATTGAAGCACGCAGTACCGATATTCTTCAGCAAAGATTAAAAGTATTAGATGCCCTTTCCATTGACTGTGAAGGAACAATTATTGTCGCTTCAGTAGAAGCAATCCAGCAGTATACCATTCCCTATGAAGTTTACATAAAACATAAAAAAGTATTCAGCGTTGGGATGGAATATGACCAGTATAAGATGATAGAAGATTTAACGACAATGGGTTATGAACGCGTGGATATGGTTGAAGGCAAAGGGCATTTTAGTATAAGAGGAGGAATAGTAGATATATACCCACTTACCGCTGATTGTGCATATAGAATCGAGTTCTTTGATAATGAAATCGACTCTATTCGAGAAGTGGACGTATTAACGCAGCTATCTATAGACAAAGTAGATGAAATCCACGTGCCTGTAGCCAGGGAAGTAGTGTTTCAAAGCACAGATATAGATGCTATTGTAGATAAAATGCGTGACATATGTAAACAGTTTGAAGATAAACTGGTTAGAAGCAAACATAAAGATATTATTGCCTCGGCAATACAACATTTGAACGAGGATATGGAAAAAATCCAACAACAGCATTATTTCCCCTCTATAGATAAATATTTGCCTTTAATCTATTCAGGACACGCCACAATTTTACAATATTTGAGTGATAACGCTCTTATTATATTGGATGAACCGTCAAAAGTAAGTCAAAGAGCAGAAACGATGGAATTTGAATTTAATGAAACGGTTAAGGCAATGATAGAAAAAGGACTTTTATTTGAGCAGACAAGCAGACTGCTAATGAACTATTCTGATTTAATAGAACAGATACCGGATAAAATGTTAATAGGTATGAGTGCTTTTTCACACTCAAGTCCGCATTATAGACCGAAACGCTTGGTAAATATAGTGAGCAAGACATTACACTCTTTCCATGGAAAAATAGAATTTTTATATGATGATTTAAAAGCATGGAAGGAAAAAAAGTATAGTATTATTGTGTTGTCGGGTACTAAAAACCGTGGTGAGAAACTTGTTGATACGTTGAATGATATGGGGCTCAATAGCGTATATGTACATGAACTGAATGAAATAAGTGCCAAAGGGCAAATTATCGTTACCCATGGCAGTCTAAATAAGGGATTTGAATATCCGCTTATAAATTTTGTTTTAATAAGCGACAAAGAAATATTTGGACAAGAACGGAAAGTCAGTAAGAAAAAGTTAGTGAAAGCAGCCAATAAAATAAAAGCATTTACTGACCTTAATAAAGGTGATTATGTAGTTCATCAAAGTCACGGGATAGGACAGTACGTTGGAATAGAAAAATTGGTTGTAGAGGGAGCGTCAAAGGATTACCTTAAAATAAAGTACCAGGGTGATGATTTTCTTTATGTCCCTGCAAACCAACTAGACCTTATTCAAAAATATATAGGAAGTGATGGTAAAGTACCTCGCCTTAATAAATTAGGGGGTACCGATTGGGCAAAGACCAAGAGCAAAGTAAAGAAGTCGGTTCAGGACCTGGCAAGAGGCCTAATAGAACTTTATGCGGCACGACAATCTGTAAAAGGGTATGCTTTTTCACCGGATACCGAATGGCAGCGGCAATTTGAAGATACTTTTCCCTATGAAGAAACTGCTGACCAGCTGCGATGCATAGAAGAAGTGAAGCATGATATGGAACAACCTAAGCCCATGGACCGTTTGCTTTGTGGTGATGTGGGATATGGCAAAACGGAAGTTGCGATTAGGGCTGCATTTAAAGCCGCCATGGATGGAAAGCAGGTCGCTTATCTTGTACCTACAACAGTATTGGCACAGCAGCATTACAGCAATTTTGTACAGAGAATGAAAAACTTTCCGGTTAAAGTAGAGATGTTAAGTAGATTTAGAAGTGCAGCACAGCAAAAAGATATTATCAAACAGTTAAAGACCGGAGAAATTGATATTATCATAGGTACGCATAGAATCTTACAAAAGGATTTGCAATTTAAGGACTTGGGTCTTTTAATTATTGACGAAGAACAAAGATTTGGGGTAAGCCATAAGGAAAAACTTAAAAATATAAAGAAAAATGTGGATGTATTAACATTAACAGCCACGCCTATTCCTAGAACACTACACATGTCTATGATAGGCATAAGGGATATGAGTGTTATTGAAGAACCGCCGGAAGATAGATATCCTGTTCAAACCTATGTTTTAGAATATAATTATTCACTAATACAAGATGCAATTATAAGAGAAATCAATCGGGGAGGGCAAGTATTTTATTTATATAATAGAGTCAAAGGGATCTATAAGGTAGCACAGGAAATTCAGAATATGGTTTCGGCTGCAAGAGTAGGCATAGCCCACGGGAAAATGAACGAGGATGAACTGGAAGATGTTATGCTTAAAGTACTAAATCAGGAAATTGATGTTTTAGTATGCACAACCATTATTGAGACAGGTTTGGATATTCCAAATATGAATACAATTATTATTGAAGATGCGGACAGAATGGGATTATCACAGTTATATCAGTTAAGAGGAAGGGTGGGACGTTCAAACAGGCTTGCTTATGCTTATCTCACTTATAGAAAGGACAAGATATTGCAAGAAGCTGCAGAGAAAAGATTGCAGGCGATAAAAGAATATACCGAATTCGGATCGGGCTTTAAAATTGCAATGAGAGATTTGGAAATTAGAGGAGCTGGAAATATTTTGGGACCAGAACAGCACGGTCATATGGAAGCAGTAGGATATGATATGTACTGTAAACTATTGGAGGAAACTATAGCTGAATTAAAAGGTGAAATTGTAGCAGATGAATTGGAAATAACTGTGGATATCAATGTTGATGCATACATTCCCAGTACTTATATTAAAAATCACAATCAAAGGCTGGAAATATATAAAAAGATTGCTTCGATACAGGATCTGCAAGATTTCTATGATGTTGAGGAAGAGATAGAAGACCGCTATGGGGATTTGCCTACTGCTGTAGTTAATCTCGTCGGGATAGCACTTATAAAAAGTCTTTGTAACCATCTGAAAATATCTGCAATCAGTCAAAAGGGTGATAACATCATAATACAATTTTATAATGATAAAAGTGTTAATATGAAGGCTATTGCTGAAGTTATCGGCCAATTTGAAGGAAAATTACTGTTTACAGCTAGTGATAAACCCTATTTAACGTATAAGGCTGTAAATGTGGAAAAAAACAAATTATTAAATAATATTAAGATTATATTACAAAGGCTGAAAGAATTGCAGACAAACTAAATTTTGAGTATAATTATTAATAATAAAATAATAAACACTATATAAGCATTTGGTGATTTACTGCAAAGAAAACGATGACACTGGCATTTATGGAACATTTTGGTATTTCTTAACGAATAGTTATCTTTTCTTTGAGGAATAAAAAAGGCTTCTAAAAAAGCTTTTATAATGAAGCCTTTTTTGAAACACATAACGAAAATTATAAATAAATTTATCCACAGAATACAAAGGTTTATAATTTCCTATGTGTTATAAAAAATGTTTAAAAAACCTTTTGACAAATCTATTAAAGAGGAGTTGTTTTATTTGAAAATTAAAGCGTTATCAATCGCTATATCTATTAGTCTTATGCTAATATTGATGTTTTCAGGTTGTAGCGGTACAAACGGTGAAATAGCTAAAAATAAAGAAGTTGCGACAGTAAATGGAGAAAAGGTTACCGTTGAGGAATATGATTTCTTTTTACAAACTGTAAAGCAGCAAATGGAGGAAGAAGCTAGGCAACAAAACGTAGAAAACGTTTGGGAACAGGAAATAGAAGGGAAAAAAGCTGTTGATGTAGCTAAAGAAAAGGCTTTGGAAGCTGTTGTGAAAAATGAAGTGCAGTTGTTAAAAGCAAAAGAGTTGGGCCTAAGGTTGACTGAAGAGGACAAAAAAGAAATTACAAGACAAAAAAAAGCATACATGGAAAGTTTAGGCGGACGTGAAAATTATCAAAAAGTATTAAAAAACATGGGACTAACCGACAAGAGCTTAAATATGATTCTTGAAAATAATAAAGTGTTGGAAAAACTTTATATGAAGACCACCAGTGAAAACGCTGAATATAATATTTCAGAACAGGAAATAAAAGACTACTATGAGAAGAATAAAGAAGATTTTAAGAATCCTACTGTAAAGGCAAAACATATTTTATTCAAAACAGTAGATGACCAACAGCCGCCGCAACCTCTTCCTCAAGAAAAGCAAGATGAGGCAAAGAGAAAAGCGGAAGAAATTTATGCGAGGATCAAAGCCGGAGAAGATTTTGATAAGTTAATGAATGAATATTCGGAGGATGATGGCCTTAAAACCTATCCTGACGGATACACTTTTGGAAGGGGAGAAATGGTTCCTGAATTTGAAGAAGCAGCTTTTTCGCTTAGTGTAGGTGAAGTAAGTGATATCGTAAAGACGGATTATGGATATCATATTATAAAAGTTGAGGATAAATATGAATATTTGCCTATTGATCAGGTGAAAGAAGGTATCAAGCAGGTTCTTATTTATGAGAAATATAATGAGACTGTTGAAAAATGGAAAAAAGAAGCGAATATTAAACCAAATGAAGAAGTGATTCTAAACCCCGGGCATAAAGCCCGAGGTATTTTGTAAGGTAGATTCTTTTGAAACTTTATGCGGCATTCATCCTGACCTATAAAGGGTCAGGTTTTTTGCCGCAGTCGTTATAAAATTGCCATTCAATGATTTGTAGCCTGAAAATAACCGAATGCGATTCGGTTATTTTTTTATGCTTTTTTATACCCATGAAAAATAGCTTAAAATATACTGAGTTATGTATATCATGCAGAGATTACAAATACATGTATAAAACACCAATAAATAATTCATACTAAAATTGTAAAAAGTACTAAGGCTTTAGCAATAAAAAATTTTAGAGGAGGTAATTTAGTTGAAAGCGACCGGAATTGTAAGACGTATAGATGATCTTGGCAGAGTTGTCATACCAAAAGAAATCAGAAGAACGATGAGAATTCGAGAAGGGGATCCTTTGGAAATATTTACAGATAGAGATGGAGAGGTAATACTAAAAAAATATTCTCCAATCGGGGAACTGGGGAACTTTGCCACCCAATATGCAGAAACTCTTGCAAAAACAAGCGGACATATTATTTGTATTACAGACAAAGATTCAGTCATTGCTGTTTCGGGAGTACCAAAAAAAGAGTTTGCTGATAAGAAAGTGAGTAGCGACATAGAGAAAATTATGCAGGAAAAAACTACGTTTTTGGTAAAACCCGGAGACGAAAGAAAAATCTCTATCGTGGAAGATGCAGATAATAAATACGCTGCAGGCGTTGTAGTTCCAATTATTTCAGAAGGAGATACAGTCGGTTCAGTTGTTTTCTTATCTACCGACCCTAATGTGCATATGGGAGAAGTTGAAAGTAAGCTTGCGCAATCAGCAGCTGGTTTCTTAGGAAAACAATTGGAGCTAACCAACTTTAAAACTAAATATTATGATTTAAAGTTGGTTAATTTCATCGATAACTACATTCATTTATTTTAAATTTAGATATTGGTTATCGATATAATGAAGCCTTTTTTGAAACGCATTTAACAGAAAGTGTAAAACCAAGGAGAAAATATACTTTCCTATGCGGTACAAAAAAACAGATAGCAAAGGATTTGCTGTCTGTTTTTTTGTGTACCTCTTTCTTTTATTAAAAATGATTGGTATAATATATCAAGTTAAGTGAATAAATTAGTTAGTGGGAGAATCGTTTCATTACTATGCCAGCTATGGGTGACTCACTATCAGAGAGGCGGGAGAACATTGGGGAAAACATATAAACAGACCTTTTTACAAGGGGCATTAATATTATTGGTAGCAAATGCGTTAGTTAAGATTATAGGTGCGCTGTTTAAAATCCCTTTGACTTATTTGATTGGTCCTGACGGTATGGGTATTTACGGAACAGCATATATTATATATACATGGCTATTTGTAATTGCTACAGCCGGACTGCCCATAGCGGTATCCAAAATGGTTTCGGAGAGTATAGCACGAAATAATCGACCGGAAGCACACAAAATTTTTAATGTTGCATTTTATCTTTTGACAGTGATCGGGATCACTGGCACAGCTGTTTTGTTTTTTGGTGCAAAGTTTTTTGCAAATACCCTTGGCAATTCCCGTGCTTATCTTGCAATTATGGCAATGTCTCCTAGTCTGTTGTTTGTGGCATTGATGTCTGCATATAGAGGATATTTTCAAGGATTACAAAATATGGTACCAACAGCTATTTCTGAGGTGATAGAAGCACTGGGCAAACTGATTATAGGTTATTTATTAGCATACTTATGGATTTCAAGGGGCAAGGAATATGCTGCCGCCGGTGCTATTTTGGGTGTTTCGACCGGAACTTTTTTAGGGGCTTTAGCACTTTATGGTATTTATCAGCTTTCACAAAAGAGAATTCATGATGAAATAAAAGGAGCGAAGGATCACCGAGTAAAAGTTAGAACCGGCAGAGAAATTATTTATGAGCTTATCCGCATTGCAGTCCCAATTACAATAGGTGTATCGGTTTTTAGTCTTACCAGTGTTATTGATTTAGCCATGATTATGAATCGGCTGCAAGCAATAGGATATTCCGAGGTACAGGCGAGTACCTTGTATGGATATTATTCAAATTATGCTGTTACTATGTTTAACCTTCCCCCGACATTGATTATCGCACTAAGTACAAGTATTGTGCCTGCTGTTGCAAGCGCTTTTGCAGTGCATAATACGAGATTGGCCAAGAGGACCACAGAGTCGGCAATTAGAATAACAGTGTTATTTGCGCTGCCTTCTGCAATAGGTTTATCTTTGCTTGCCGAACCCATTTTGGCACTTGTATATCATGATACAGGAGCAGCACAACTGCTTAATATACTAGGTATTGCCGTATTGTTTGTTTCATTGGTACTGGTAACCAATGCAATACTGCAAGCTACCGGAAAACCTATGGTACCTGTAAGAAACATGCTCATAGGTGGTATAGTCAAAATTATTACAAATTATATATTAGTGGGGAATCCGCAGGTGAATATCAATGGAGCACCAATCGGCACGACGTTGTGTTATTTTATTATCGTTGTACTTAACCTAATTGAAGTAAAAAGTATTACAAAAGCAGAATATAAAGTAGTTGACTTTTTATTCAAACCAATCATTGCTGTGGTATCCATGGGGATATCGGTTATATTTACATACAATAAGCTGGTGTTAATGATACATAATAATGATATCTCTACTCTTGGCGCAATCATGGTCGGAGCAATTATCTACGGTTTGATGCTGATTGCCATTGGCGGTATAAAAAAAGAGGATATTGAAATGATGCCAAAAGGGAAAAAAATTGTAAAAGTCATGAATAAATTTGGGCTGCTAAGGTAGTGTACAGCTGATAGTTAGTTTAGTGAAAAAGTATGTGCTAAAATCAAGACCGAAGTTTTAAAGTAAGTTCAAAGCTTACAGCGTATAATAAAATCTGTGAGCTATGAACGGTTAACAAAATACTAATTCTGCATTCTACAATGGAGGTATACGTATGACGAAAAAGAAATATACATTTGATGATTTGCTGGAAATTATGGCATTGCTGCGCAGTGAAAAAGGATGTCCCTGGGACCGTGAACAAACTCATGAAAGTTTAAAAAGGTATCTTATTGAGGAAACTTATGAAGTGTTGGAGGCCCTTGATTCAGGAGATAAGAATAGGTTTGCCGATGAACTGGGAGATTTGCTTTTGCAAATTGTATTTCATGCGCAGATAGGCAAAGAAGAAGGTACTTTTGATATTCATGATGTCATTAGCTGTATATGTCAAAAAATGATTGATAGACATACCCACGTCTTTGGACAAGCCAAGGCAGATAATGCTGATGAAGTTTTAGATAATTGGGAAGAAATCAAGAAGAAGGAAAAAGGTTTGGAGAATCATACACAGGTACTGCGGGAAGTTTCCTCCTATCTGCCTGCTCTAATGAGAAGTTACAAGGTTCAACAGAAGGCAGCAAAAGTGGGATTTGATTGGGATAGTGTTACAGGAGCTATGGATAAAGTAAAAGAAGAAATAAATGAACTGGAACAGGTATATAAAACGGAAAATATGGGAAAAATTGAAGAAGAAGTGGGTGATCTTATTTTTGCCATTGTCAATGTTGCCAGATTTCTGAAAGTTCATCCTGAATTAGCACTTACGCAAACGGTGGAAAAATTTATAAATCGATTTGAGTATATTGAAAAAAATTGCAGCAGGTTTAACAAGAAAATGGAAGAAATGACATTGGATGAGATGGATATACTGTGGAATGAGGCAAAAACACATATTTTTCAAAAAAAAGATAAAAACTATTCTTAAAAAAGAAGGATTTTTTAAAACTTTAGCGAATATGCTATATGTACCAAAATTATTACTTAGGAGGTATACTTTATGAATAAGGCGGAATTAGTAGCTAGTATGGCTGAGAAAAGTGAAATGTCTAAGAAAGATGCAGAAAAAGCATTAAATTCATTTATTGAAAGTGTACAAGAAGCTCTAGTAAAAGGGGATAAAGTACAATTAGTTGGCTTTGGTTCTTTTGAAGTTAGAGAAAGAGCAGAAAGAAAAGGAAGAAACCCACAAACAAAAGAAGAAATTGTTATTCCAGCTTCAAAAGTACCCGTTTTTAAAGTAGGAAAAGCTTTAAAAGATGCAGTTAGTAAATAATAAATAATAAAATAAACAAAGAAAAATCAGGTTAAAGCCTGATTTTTTCAATTAAATGGAGGAAAAACATTGAGGTTAGATAAATTTCTCAAAAATTCTAGATTGATAAAACGAAGAACTGTCGCAAATGAAGCATGTACCCAGGGGAGGGTCAAAGTGAATGATAAAATAGCAAAACCCGGTACAGAGGTCAAAGTAGGAGATACAGTGGAAATTCAATTTGGTCAAAAGGTAGTTAAAGTCCAAGTACTCAATGTTTCAGACCATGTTCCCAAAGGAGACGCATCCAGTCTTTACAAGATAATAGATAACGGTTAGTATACAGATGACAGTGGACAGTATAAATAAATACTGTCCACTTTTTTATGATAACTTACTTTGACAGAAAACTTGTCTGTTTACAGGGAGAATGAATATCGCATAAAGTTTTATCAAAATCTACCGCTTGTCATATTTCTTTCATAATCGGCATATGTATGTACTATAGAGAATAAAGTATATACGTCAATCCAAACTGTTTTAATAAAAATTTATTGGACTAAGTTTAATGGAGGTATTCATAATGGTTGAAGATAAAAGAAATTCAAAAACAGGTACGAATGGAGTAATGCAAAATTTGATGCTGGAGAATAGGGAAAAACTGAGTGTTTCCGGGGTGGTAGATGTAGAAAGTTTTGATGAAGAGAGTGTAATATTACACACACAGTTAGGTGTACTGATTATAAAAGGCGAAGAATTACATATCAATAAACTAAATATCGAAAGCGGAGAATTAATCATCGAAGGTGATATTATTAGCTGTACATATACTGAAGACGGCGGAAGGTCAAAGGGGTTAGGATTTTTAAGTAAAATGTTTAGATAATAAATTACCAATATGGATTTGTGATTGTAAAATTGAATTTATTCGTTTATGGAATGAGTATTTAGCGCTTATGTTCATGGATATAGAGATTTCATTTTAATTCACGCTGGTGTCACATCTCTATAATATATTGAGGTGATATGATTGGAAGTATCGGTAACCAATCAAGCATATATTTTTTTAAGTTCGGTGGTAGGGGGACTCCTGGTTGGTTTCGTATTTGATATCTTTAGGATATTAAGACGAGTTGTAAAAACAGCAAATTTTATTACTTATATAGAAGATATACTATTCTGGATTTTAGTAACAATTATTATTTTTTCTCTTGTATTTATTACAAATAACGGAGAACTAAGATGGTATGAGCTTTTAGGCGTAATGCTGGGAGTAATATTTTATAATCTGTTATTTAGCCAATATGTTATACGCGTTTCAGTCACTGTGATAAATTTTATAAAAAAAGTAATAGTGTTTGTAATTAAGATTATATTGTTTCCTTTTGTGATCATCTATAAGTTGTTTAAAAAGCCATGTATACTGCTAACCAAGTTTATAAATAAAATCATGAAAAAACTTTGTAAATTAATTAAGAAGGGTATAAATGCAGTTGTATCGGCAATCAATAATTTAAAAAAAGTATCCAAAAAAGTTTAAAGACACAAAAATATTTTAGACTATAAATTTTAATAAATGATCAAGTAAAATGTTGGTTAAGATAGCAGGAATTTTTAATTTTTTGAAGAATAATATAATAATAAGTAATAATGAAAAGCATTTAATCTATGCGGTTTTGCTTTGATTAAGCTTTATACACAGATACGAAAATATCGATAACGAACTTTATAAAATTAAGGAAGTTATCGATGAAGTTCGCGAAGTCAAGATTAAAGAAATATTTATTTTTAGACTTCGCTCACTATAAATACTATAAAGCTGGAATGGGTGGAATACAAATGCAAAAAAGAAATAAAAGAAAAAAGTCTTCTACACTTAAAAAAATATTACTTTCTATTTTAGCTGTGTATGTGGTTTATGTATTCATTCAACAGCAAATGATGTTAAATTCATACAAAGAACAAGAAAAATATTATATAGCAAAAATTAATGAAGAAAAAGCAAAAGCAGAGCGATTGGAAAGACTCAAAACCCTGTATAGTACCGATTTATATATTGAAAGAATTGCTAGAGATAAGTTAGGTTTTATAAAACCTGGTGAAAGAGTATTTATTGACATATCTAATCGGTAAATTTCTTGACAGGCGAGATAAACCAATATATAATTAGCATAAGGTAATAAAGTGTTTATGTACTTTTACTGCAGCTGAATGGGAATAAGCTGAATACATAAACACGGTTCAAAACTAAAGGAGGAATTTTTTTAATATGTTGCTTGAGGTAGGGAAAGTAGTTGAAGGAAAGGTAACCGGAATAACAGGTTTTGGTGCTTTCATTCAATTACCCGATAATAAGACAGGCTTAGTTCACATTTCAGAAGTTGCAGTAGAGTATGTAAAGGACATTAAAAAACATCTTAGGGAAAATCAAATTGTAAAAGTAAAAATATTATCAGTAGATCAAGACGGAAGAATCAGCCTGTCCATTAAAAAAGCCCTTGAGGATAACGCAAGTAGGTCCAGTAAAATGTCTTCAAGACCAATAGAGATTGATTGGTCACGTAAAAGCTCTGATGCAAATTTATCTTTTGAAGACAAGCTGTCGAAGTTCAAACAGGATAGTGATGAAAGAATGCAAGACCTCAAAAGAAATATGGAATCTAAGAGAGGTGGAGGATATAAGAGGTCAGCTCATATATTTTAAACATAGACTGTAAAAGAAAAATAACCAATATCTAAATTTAAAATAAATGAATGTAGTTATCGATGAAATTAACCAACTTTAAATCATAATATTTAGTTTTAAAGTTGGTTAATTATAAGTTTTTCAAAAATGTTAAAGGGATATATAGAAAGTAAATATTTATGTAAAATATTTCTTGTCTCCGGCACCAATATTATATATCGCGGGGTGGAGCAGTCTGGTAGCTCGTCGGGCTCATAACCCGAAGGTCGTGGGTTCAAATCCCTCCCCCGCAACCACAAGGACAAAAAGGAGTTATACGTAGGTATAACTTTTTTTGTCAGATTGTATTTAAGATGCAGAGCAGATAAAGTAGAAGACCATATTACTACTACTGTAAAAGGAAATGGCATTTAGCAATAAAAATGTTGACAAAAACTCCGGCACCAATATTATATATCGCGGGGTGGAGCAGTCTGGTAGCTCGTCGGGCTCATAACCCGAAGGTCGTGGGTTCAAATCCCTCCCCCGCAACCATAAAGGATAAAAAGGAATTATGCGTTGATATAATTCCTTTTATTTATTTTATTAAAATTTAGATTATGCATCAGAGGTAGGTTTAAACTAGATTTAACTATTAAAAATTTTTTTTAAATTTCTTCTTGACTTTTTTGTGGATTTGTATTAAAATTCAATATGTCGCTTGAGAGAGCAGTAAGTAAACAGTAAAGACTAAATTGATTTCCAAAAATTAATACTTTATTTTTTACAAACTTTGTGGTAAAATAATCACTGTTCTGACTCAAGAAAATATATGGCGGCATAGCTCAGTTGGCTAGAGCATACGGTTCATACCCGTAGAGTCGATGGTTCGAATCCGTCTGCCGCTACCAAAAAGTGGCCCATTGGTCAAGTGGTTAAGACACCGCCCTTTCACGGCGGTAACAGGGGTTCGAGTCCCCTATGGGTCACCATATACGGGCGCATAGCTCAGCTGGGAGAGCACCTGCCTTACAAGCAGGGGGTCATAGGTTCGAGCCCTATTGTGCCCACCAAGAGAAATGCACACTGTTAAACAATAACAGTGTGCATTTCTCTTTTTATGTAATAGTGCAAATTTTTTAGGCAATAAAAATGAGGGTAATATTTCCACCAAAAACTTTCAACAAATTTTTATCTTTTTCTATCATTTGCATATTAAACTGGAATTTTACCGACCTGTCATGCCTTCCATGTTTTTATATTGATCTCTTTATTTATTTTCAAATATCATTTTACTTATTTATGATAATCATCTTAAAACATGTCAGTGATTGTAATAAATTACCAAATAATTAAATACACTGTCAAAAAGTTTTTGTTTTGAATCACTCGAATTGACAAATATTTTATTGGACATGCTGTATAATTGTGCATGTATCATATATGATGCTGCTAAACTAAAATAGATTTCACAAATAATTGTAAAGAGTGGTAAAAAATGACTGTAGGTGCAGTGAATACAGAAACATGTCATATAAAATGATAAGTGCAATTTTATAAAAAGTTATAGGGGTTTTTGTATTGATGGGGAGGTTAATCATGGTAGAAAAAACAGAATTATTTACTTATCAAAGAATTAGCAACAGAAAAAAACAAGGGGATTATGGTAAGCGCACAGTACCCCTTCATAAAGTTTTTTCAGCAAGAAATATTCTAATTAATTTAACCGCATTTATGTTAGGGAGAGCAACTATTTTATCGGGCATTACACCTTTTGGTCTGCCATTTTATGCGGCTGTCTTTACAGGAGAAGTTTATTCTATATTGATTGGCATAAGTATAGCCATTGGACTTATGACTGTCGGAATAGGCATAATGTCTTTGAAATATATCACCGCAATGATACTATTTATCGGATTTAATTTAGTAAATAAAAATAAGTTGATGGAAAAAACTTTTTTTACTGCACTCACTGCTGCAGGTAGTTTGTTTATATGTGGAATGGTTCTGGTTGTTACCCAAGGGTATTTATTATATGACATGCTCATGCTATTATTTGAATCATTTATTTGTTTTGTAATGGTATTTATATTCCGGACAGGACTGCCTATCTTCACACAAAGAATAGAGCGCAGGATTTTATCCAATGAAGAAATTATTAGTTTGTCCATATTGCTGGGTTTGGTCATTCTAGGGTTTACAGACGTACGTTTTCCGGGAGGACTATCACTTAGAAATATATTATGTATTTTTGTACTTTTAGTATTTAGTTTAAAGCATGGTGTAGGTGTTGCCGCTTCAACGGGAGTGTCAATAGGTCTTATAAATAGTATTGCTTCACCAAGTGTGTTCAATGTAATAGGCAGTTATGCTTTTTCAGGGCTGGTTGCAGGTATATTTCGGACATTTGGAAAAATAGGTGTAAGTTTAGGCTTTATTTTGGCCAATGCTATATTAACAATCTACATTAACGGGTCTACAGAGGTATTGATTAATATTTATGACATTTTTATTGCCATTATACTGCTGAGTATTCTTCCAGCTAAAACTTTAGATTATGTAGGCGAATTTTTAAATAAAAATCCAAATAAATTAATTAACCGAAAAACGTATAGTCGAAGAATAAAGGAAGTTACGGTAGACAAGCTTAATGCTATATCAAAATCTTTTGAACAACTTGCAAATACATTTAATAGTATCGCTCAAAAGAAAACAATGGTCAATAATAATGATGTAGCCAGTTTATTTGATCAAGTAGCGGACAGGGTATGTAAAGATTGCGGTTTGTGTCTTTCTTGCTGGGAAAGAGAATTCCATAATACATATCAAGTGATGTTTAAAATTTTAGAAAAGCTGGAGGCAAAAGGACATATAGATGAAAAAGATTTACCTCGCTTCTTTGCAGACCGTTGTATAAGGGTTGAAGATTTTGTAAATTCTATAAATAATATGTTCGAAATCTGCAAAGTGAATCTAATATGGCATAACAAAGTGGGAGAAAGTCGGGGGTTGGTTTCTCTGCAGTTACAAGGTGTGGCGAAGATCATTGCAAATCTTGCAAACGAAATCACCATTGATTTACAGTTTGATGAAGATTTAGAAAGAGAACTTATGGTAGCATTGGATAAAGAGGGGATCGCCACCAAAGATATTATTGTGCTGGAAAATTCAAATAAAAAATATGAAGTAGAAATTATTTTTAAAGCATGTGGCGGTACAAGAAAATGCGTTAAAAATGCAGTACCGGTGATTTCAAAAGTGCTTGGCCGGAAAATGACTAAGCAGGATTCGGTGTGTGGTCTTAGACGGGGTGAATCAACCTGCAGCGTAAAATATATTGAAGAAGAAGTTTATCGAGTGGCTATCGGAATTTCGAGAGCTAAAAAACAAGGTCAAGCGGAATGTGGTGATAATTACTCTTTTATGCAATTAAAAGACGGTAAATATATTTTAGCGCTTAGTGACGGCATGGGAAGCGGGAAAAAAGCATCCAGAGAAAGTAGTGCCACAATAGCGTTACTAGAACAATTTCTGGATTCGGGATTTGACAAAGATACAGCTGTAAAATTGATAAATTCCGTATTGATTCTTAAGTCCCCTGAGGATTCTTTTACTACCATAGATTTATCTGTAGTAGATTTATATAACGGTCATGTAGAATTTGTAAAAATTGGTGCTGCATCTACATTTATAAAGAGGCAGGATAGAATTGAAGTGGTAAAATCTACATCTTTACCTGTGGGAATATTAAATCATATTGATATGGAATTATCTAGTAAAACTGTAGCGGATGGGGATTATATTATTATGATGAGTGATGGGGTATTGGACTCTAAAGCAGATGCAGTCAAAAAAGAAGAGTGGGTAAAAGATGTATTAAGTGGGATGAATACCAAGAATCCACAAGAAATAGCGGATACAATACTAGGCAAGGCCATAGAAAATAGCGGAAATCATATAGCGGATGATATGACGGTATTGGTTGCGAAAGTATGGAAAAAAATATAGGCAAAATATGTATAGACAAGCATATTTATGTATAGAATAATATAGAGTATTGTTTTAAAAGCAGAGGAATTGATTTTTACATTTGGCATTTGCTAGTGCTGAATTTAAATAAAAAGTTAGATCATAGAATGCGGAGGTAGTTTATGATACCAAAAGATGCTAGACAAGTAGTAATTATAAAAGATATAAAGTCTAATATCATAGAAGAAGCGATTCTGGTTTTGAAGAATAATATAGATATGGGAAGGGATAAAAAAAAGTTAATCACTGCCAATAAATATGATCCTACCGATAGTGACCATATTATAAAGGAAGCACAAAATATTATTGATAATTATATAAAACAATATACTTCAGTTTATAATTATTATACTACCTCTTCGAATTCAAAAAAGACAAGTGTGCACAAATTTAAAAAGCATAATTTATCAGTAGGTATGATTCTAAATATAGCGTTATTTATCTCAATTGCATTATTTATACTTTTGTTATCGAGGGCAATTTAGTATATATGTTATTCGTTAAGATAGCTTAACATTTGAGCTATCTTTTTTTAATTTTCATACTTTTCAATAAATGCATTTCAAAAAAGGCTTCAAAAATAGCAGAGTTCTTTTAAAAGCCTTTTTTATGGAGTGTTGCACAAAGTTGCCTAAAAGTATTTTCAAATGCTTGGTTGTCTGTTCTAGTTCTTTTGCGAGGATTAACGGTTTTACCGCCAGCACGTCTAACTTTTTGAGATAAGAACCTTTCGAACAACAGTTTATCAATATTTTTTTTATTATAAATAAGGCCGTTTTGACTTACAGGATGGGCCTCTTTTGCAATAGACATTGTAGCAACGCCGTAATCTTGCGTTACTACAATGTCACCTTTTTCGATTTTATTCACAAGGGCAATATCTACAGAATCCCGTCCCTTGTCTACCGTTATTACCTCCGAATATCCATCATTTAAGATGTGACTGGTATCTATAAACATCAAAACGGGTAAATTATATTCTTTTGCCACCTTGACGATAATGTTTTTTACAGGACAAGCGTCTGCATCTACCAGAATTTTCATTAATATCATCTCCTGTTCATTTAATCAATATATGTCCTGCATATTTTGTGCTTCATGATTTGTTATGCAGCTTGATTATACGCTAAACTTGCAAAATATTCAATCATAAGTATCATATAGATAGATCCAAAAGAACCAACTTATAAACTAAATATTATGATTTAAAGTTGGTTCATTTCATCGATAACTACATTCATTTATTTTTAAATTTAGATATTGGTTATCGATATAATACAATATTACATTGAAACGGAGGCGACACTAATGAAAAAGAAAGTCGGATTTATTGGATTAGGTATTATGGGAAAACCTATGGCGAAAAATTTATTGAAAGCAGGGTATTCCTTGAAAGTTTACGATGTAAACCAAGAAGCAGTTAAGGAAGTGGTAGCTGCTGGTGCTGAAGCGGGGGAATCATCTAAGGATGTAGCTGCATCCAGTGAAGTTGTGATTACGATGTTACCCAATTCTCCTCATGTAAAGCAGGTTGTATTAGGCGAAAACGGAGTATTGGAAGGAGCGAAACCCGGTACAATTTTAGTTGATATGAGTTCTATTGCCCCATTGGTTTCTCAGGAAGTTGCAGCTAAGGCAAAAGAAAAAGGTGTTGAAATGTTAGACGCACCTGTAAGTGGTGGGGAGCCGAAGGCAATTGACGGAACCTTATCTATCATGGTAGGTGGTCCTCAGGAAATATTTGATGAAGTAGAAGACATGCTTAAAGTGATGGGTGCTTCTGTTGTTAGAGTTGGAGATATCGGAAGTGGTAATACTACCAAATTGGCAAATCAAATTATCGTAGCGTTGAATATTGCAGCGATGTCTGAGGCGATGGTTTTAGCGACTAAAGCAGGTGTTGACCCTGAAAAAGTATATAATGCAATTCGAGGCGGTTTGGCAGGTAGTACAGTACTGGATGCTAAAGCTCCTTTAGTAATGCAAAGAAATTTCAAACCGGGATTTAGAATTGAATTGCATATCAAAGATTTGATGAATGCGCTTGAAACTGCCCATGAGGTTGGTGTGCCTGTGCCATTAACCAGCCAGGTTATGGAGATTATGCAGGCGCTTAAAGTGGATGGTAAAGCGAAGGACGACCACGGTGGCATTGTTCAATTCTATGAAAAATTAGCACAAGTAGAAGTAAAAAAAGATAATCAATAACGTATATTTACAATAACAGAAACTAAAGCATACGCTGTTCCTGCTAAAAACAGGAACAGCATTTTTTAGTATAAATTTTATACAGATGTTTCAGGTAGCAAACATTGTTTATGATGTGAAACAAAAATGTTACATTATTGAAACAAATATATCGATAACCAATATCTAAATTTAAAATAAATTAATGTAGTTATCGATGAAGTTCGCGAAGTTAAGATTTCGGTTGAAATAGATGGTGTAACTGTTCATCCGGGCGATTTACTACATGCAGATAAACATGGCGTAATCTTAATCCCTAAGGAAATTGCTCCAGAACTTGCGGATGCTTGTAGGAAAGCTGCAGCTGCAGAACTGCCGGTATTAGAAGGCTGCAGAAAGGCAATGGCTGAAGGAAATGAAGTAAACCTAGAAGAATTGAGACAGTGGAGAGCAGAAATGGCTAGGCTTAGGACAGTGAAATAGAATATTAGTTTCAATGTTAAAACAATGAAACACACAAGTTTCAAATAGGAAACAAATTTATTTGCTATATCCATTAATTTATTTTCCTAAGGCGCTATATAACTCTTTATTTCTTAAAAAAAGTAAAGTTTTTGTAAAAAAGAAAATTTTTCTTATAATTGGCATCATTATTGCTTGTTATTTTAAGTAGTTATACGCACTTCAAAAGTTTAAAGTCAATAGATTCAATAAAATAAGATATCTTTACTTCTACTGTAAATTGTTAAACGCATATATCCTTTTATAAAGACTGTTGAGGAGGCTCAGTTCCTAATGGATTATATAGTTAAAAATAGTAAAATTATGAATAGATTTTAATAGCTAAATGCTATTAGAATATAAAATAAAAATAATCATTAAGGAGGAGTTTCAATGAAAAAGTATTTTAAAGGGATTGCTTTATTAGTTACAATGCTAATGCTGGTTTCTGTATTTGCTGTTGGTTGTGCTCAAAAGACAGAAGCACCTCAGTTAGCTCCGGAAACTAAGAAAGAAGATGTACAGAAAGAAGAACCTAAGAAAGAAGAAGCTAAAAAAGAAGAATGGAGATACTGACTTCAATGCGAGAACAGTCTCTAAATATCTAGAAAAAGAATTAGGAAAATCTTTTGTAGTAGTAAATGTTAAAGGTGCAGGTGGAACTATTGGTAGTAGAAAGGTTAAAGACGCTGAGCCAGATGGTCATACAGTATTGTTCTTCCACAATTCTATGTTGATTAGTAAAATTTTAGGGTTGGTAGATTACAGTCATGAAGCTTTTAAAGAAGCAGGTGTAGCTGTTCTAGATAAAGCTTGTGCATTTGTTGTAAGCGCCGATTCGAAATATAAAAATCTTCAAGATGTTATTGATCAGTTAAAGAAAGAGCCTAAGAGTGTAAAATTTGCAACAGAAGTTGGTGCATTTACACACTTACAAGTACTTGCATTTCAAGAAGCAACGGGTACAGAATTTAATATTGTAGATGTCGGTGGTGCTGCTGCTAAAACGGCTGCTCTAAAAGGTGGTCAAATTGATGTTATTGGTACTCAATATGGATTGATAAAACAGTATATTGATGCTGGGGATTTTAGATGCATTGGTATATTAGCAGATAAGCCTGTTGAAGGCGTTGATGCAAAAACATTTAAAGAACAAGGCGTAGATATCGCATTCGATAAATTCTATCATTTTGCATTCCCTAAAGATACACCTGATGAAATTGTAGATAAATTTACCAAAGCTTTAGAAAAGGTTGTTAGTAGTCCGGAATATCAAAAAGATATTTCTAAATATTACTTAGTGCCTTCTTATATGCCACCAAAAGAAGCTACCGAATATTTAAATAAGACAGAGGAGTTCTATAATACATTTAAAGATAAGATTTTAGAAGCACAAAAGAATAATAAAAAGTAATATTTATAGCTAAAAAAATAGATTAGGCGGATATCTGCCTGGTCTATTTTAGTTTCTGGATTAATTGGAAATTGACACAAATATTGCTAATAAAAGGTATATAACATTAGAATTCTATTGATTAATTGCTATACATGATTTAGGAGGATGGAAAATGAATAGTAGAGAGCGCGTTATTGCTACTTTGAAGTTTAAAAGTCCAGACCGGGTTCCTATAGATTTGTGGACGCATAAAGCTACACACATTATTTACGGGGAAAAGCTCCAGGCATTGTTAAATCATTATGAGACTGATATTGTAAGGATCTTCGGACCGATGGATAGGGCTTTTTATCCCGAAATGACACAAGTGGGTGAAATAAAAGATGTATGGGGAAGCACCTGGCAAGTTTTGCAGGAAGGCATGGTAGGCGAAGTAAAGAAACCGGCATTGCAAGATATATCAAAGATAAATGAATACA
>JASGMB010000111.1 GCA_030156665.1 Clostridiales bacterium | reverse complement strand
TTAGTAAATAAAATAGCTTGTGCAGGGTTTGAAGAGGCATCAGTGTTTTACAAAAAGAAAGAAGCAATGATCGCAGAAAAGTTCAATGTTGATGAGATACAAATGAGAATATTAAATGGTGATGGTGCAGCGTGGATAAAGCATGGTATGGATGATACGGTGCATTATCAGCTTGATCCTTTTCATAAGCACAAAGCAATATTAAGAAACGTGCAGGATGAACAACAAAAAAAGACTATACTAGAGCTTCTGAGTGAGAACAAAATAGAAGATACATTAACGTATATTGATGCATTAGCAAATAGTATTAAAGATGAAAAAGCAGAAAAGAAACTCAGAGATTTATATACCTATTTTAATGCGAACAGACATGGGCTAATACCATATCAGGCAAGAGGTTTAGATATACCAACTCCTCCAGAAGGATTAGTTTATCGTAATCTAGGAACCATGGAGCATCATATATGCGACATAATAGCACAAAGGATGAAACACAGAAAAGCAAGTTGGAGCATTAAAGGAGCAGGAAATCTAGGTAAGCTTTTGGCTGCTAAGGCAAGCAAGCAGCTGCATGAGGTTATTGAAAAGTTTTCTAAGATTGTATTGCCAGAGAACAAAACCAATGAGATACTCCAAATATTAAGTGCAGCAAAGGCTCCTAGAAAGGATGGTAAAGGTAAAGATGGTAATATACATAAAGGACATATCCCCTTTACTAATTGCTATATCACAAATAGCAGAAAAGCTATACGCAGCATGTTTAGTATGAAAAACTTTAATGATTTGATTTACAGATAAGTATTATCAAACAGAGTTTTTATGCCGCGAAAGTCTATTGATATGGGGCAGCACCCTCTGGTATAATCTTGGCGGCAGGTGTCAATAGAACCGCGGAATAAATACGACCGATTTTCGCAAACATTGTTACAGGAAATTTGTATAGAAAAAAATTGCCAACGTTTACTTGACAGTAACAAAATCTAAAAAAATATAGAATATAAAAGTATAGATTGATATAATTTTACGTGTATATATAACTTAATATGTCAAAATTGAAAAAACATAGGAGTGATAAGGTTGATTAACTTTCAAGATAAAATAAACTTTATATGGAGCATAGCAGAACTTTTAAGAGGTCCGTATAAAAAGGAACAATACGGTGATGTGATACTGCCTATGGCTGTACTCAGGAGATTTGACTGTGTTCTTGCAGCCACTAAGCAGGAAGTATTGGAAAAGTATGAAGCCTTAAAGAAGTCAGGACTCCAAAACATGGACCCTGTTTTAAATAGAATTTCAAAGCAGGAGTTCAATAATACCAGTAAATATGATTTTGAAAAGTTATTGGCTGACCCTGATAATATAGCAAATAATTTAAGAAATTACATTAACGGTTTTTCAAAGAACGCCAGGGAAATCATAGAACATTTTGATTTTGACAAGCAGATTACAAAACTTAATGATAACAACCTGCTTTATCTTGTGGTATCTGAGTTTAATAAGATAGACTTACATCCCGATGTGGTAAGCAACACAGAAATGGGGTACATATTTGAAGAGTTGATTAGGAGATTTTCAGAACACGGGGAGGCGGGAGACCACTATACCCCTCGTGAGGTTATTAGGCTTATGGTGAATATTCTCCTAAATGAAGATAACGAGGAATTAACACAGCCAGGACTTGTTGTGACTGTCTATGACTGCTGTGCGGGGACGGGAGGTATGCTTTCAGTTACAGAGCAGTACTTGAAAGAATTAAACCCTGGGATACAGGTTGAATTATTCGGGCAGGAGATAAATCCCCAATCCTTTAGTATCTGTAAATCCGATATGCTTATAAAAGGACAAAACGCAGATAACATTATTTTAGGCGACAGTTTTACGGAAGATGGACATAGGGGCAGAACCTTTAGGTACATGCTTACCAATCCGCCTTTTGGTGTGGAGTGGAAGAAAGCGGAGAAGTTTATTCGTGAAGAATATGAGAAAGAAGGGTTTAACGGCAGATTCGGTGCAGGGCTTCCCAGAATATCCGATGGTTCCCTTTTATTCCTGCAGCACTTGATATCCAAGATGAAACAGGACGAAAAAGGCAGCCGTATTGCTATTATCTTTAACGGCTCACCATTGTTTACTGGGGATGCAGGTTCAGGGGAATCGGAAATCAGGCGCTGGATAATTGAAAATGATATGCTCGAAGGGATTATTGCACTGCCTGACCAGTTATTCTACAATACAGGTATTTCTACTTATATCTGGATAGTAACCAACCGAAAGAATAGTGACCCGATGAAGGGACCTGTAAGGACAGGTAAAATACAGTTGGTCAACGCAGTGGACTTCTATCAGAAAATGAGAAAAAGCCTTGGAAATAAGAGAAATGAAATCACTGAGGAACAGATAAAAGAAATTACGAGGATATACGGTGAGTTTAAGGAGAACGAATACTGCAAGATTTTTGATAATGAAGATTTCGGATATCAGAAGATAGTTGTAGAGAGGCCTTTAAGGCTAAATTTCCAGGTAACTGAAGAGAGAATCAATAATCTGTATAATGAGACGGCCTTTAAGAAACTTGCCGAATCCAGAAAGAAAGGTGCGTCAGGACTTAAAGAGATAGAAGAAGGCAAGAAACTCCAAAAACAAATCATAGAAACCTTAAAAACAATGGATTCTACTATTCTGTATAAAAACAGGGATGATTTCACAAAAGTACTCAAGAAGGCTTTTAAAAATACGGATATGAAATTGAATAGTTCTTTATTAAAGGCTATCATATCTGCTCTGTCTGAAAAAGACGAAACAGCGGATATTTGTGTGGACAGCAAAGGGAATCCAGAGCCAGACCCAGACTTGAGGGATACTGAAAATGTACCTTTGAAAGAAAATATTCATGAGTATTTTGAACGGGAAGTAAAGCCCCACGTGCCAGATGCCTGGACTGAAGAGATTTTGAAAGAGATAAAAGAACTGGAGCAGAGCATTTTGGAGAAATTGAAGAAGGTGATGGGCGAATGAGTAAGTTTAAGAGGTATGAAAGATATAAGGATTCAGGGGTTGAGTGGATAGGAGAGATACCTGAACATTGGGAAGTTGGTAGATTAAAAAGTTCTATAAAATCTTGCAGAAATGGAATATGGGGGGATGAACCTCAAGGTGATAGTGACGATGTTGCTTGTATACGTGTTACAGATTTTAATAGAACAAATATGGAGATTGAAGTAAATGACCTTACAATTAGGAATGTTCCTGCCTCAAAACAAAAGATGTATTTACTAAAACATGGAGATTTACTGATTGAAAAATCAGGTGGGGGAGAAAAACAACCAGTTGGTTTCGTCACAATATTTAATCATAATATCCCTGCAGTTTATGCAAATTTCATTGCTAGGATGGAATTAGAAGAAGAAAAAGCATATTCAGGTTTTTATAAGTATGTACATTCTGCAATGTATTCAATTAGATTAAATGTAAGGTCAATTAAACAGACTACAGGTAATTGCAAATTTCCTTGACCAAAAAACTGCTGAAATTGATGGCTTGATTGCTGATAAAGAAAAATTGATTGAACTATTACAGGAAAAACGGCAAGCGATTATAAGTGAAGTTGTTACAAAAGGATTTAATCCAAATGTGAAAATGAAGGATTCAGGGGTTGAGTGGATTGGGGAGATACCAGAGCATTGGGAGTTACAAAAAATAAAATATGTTGCCAATATAAGAAATGTAAAAGCAAGTGAGTTAGATAATGATAAGGTATATATAGGATTAGAAAACATTGAATCTAAGACAGGTAAATTATTGATAGGCGATATCGATGAGCAGCAAAATATTGAAGGAACATCTAATATTTTTGAGGTAAATGATGTACTATTTGGTAAACTTAGACCTTATTTGGCTAAATGTATAATTGCTAATTTTTCTGGTAGATGTACTTCAGAACTTCTAGTACTGAGATGCAGTCAAGTTTTACCTAAGTATATGTTTTTTCTCATGCTATCAGAAAAATTTATTGATGTAGTTAACTCATCTACATACGGTGCGAAAATGCCACGTGCCAATTGGGACTTTATTGGTAATTTAAAAATACCTTTACCTAATAAAGAAGAACAGAAAAAGATTATAGAATTTTTAAGTAAAAAATCTAACGAAATAGATGATTTAGTATCAAAAATCAAAGAACAAATCCAAAAACTTAAAGAATACCGTCAATCCCTTATATCCGAAGCAGTAACAGGTAAAATTGATGTTAGGGATTATAATATTAGCAACTAAATTGGAGTGGGTTATATGGGTGATTTAAAACTGGTATTACTTTCTTAGCATCTGAGTATTCTACGGGCAAGAATCATGGCGGACGAATAGATTCTTTAGGCATAGATGAAAATTACTGCCCGGTAATACTGGAATACAAGAGAGCATTAAATGAAAATGTAATAAATCAAGGACTGTTTTATCTTGACTGGCTAATGGACCATAAAGCAGAGTTTAAATTACTTGTAATGGAGAAATTGGGAAAGGATATCGCTGATAAGATTGAATGGTCTATGCCGAGACTTTTGTGTATTGCAGGTGATTTTACAAAGTTTGATGAATACGCTGTCAAACAAATTAATAGGAACATAGAACTCATTAGATATAAAAAATATGAGGACGACTTGATTTTGTTTGAACTGGTAAATGCCACTACAGCATCTCAAACAACAATTGTTTCAGATGATGGCACAACTAAACCTAACGTGTATAAAACAGTAACAGAGAACCTTCAACAGGCTGATAAGGAATTGCAGGATATGTATTATTCAGTAAGAGACTTTATATTAAATCTTGGAGACGACATCCAAGAAAAAGTTTTGAAATACTACATTGCTTTTAAAAAGATACGAAACTTTGCCTGTGTAGAAGTATATCCCAAAAGCAAAACAATCCTTATGTATTTGAATATAAATCCTGACGAGGTAGAGTTAAAAGAAGGCTTTACCAGAGATGTAAGAAATATCGGTCATTATGGCACAGGAAACTTAGAGGTTAGGATAAATAGCAAAGATGATTTTGAAAAGGCTAAAGCACTCATAACAAAAAGTTACGATGAAAATTAGTTTGGGGGGACTTAAATGACCAAAACACCTGTGGAACTTTCAGAAAAGGGCTTTGAAGAATATATTGAGGAGTATCTTTTAAAATCTGGATATATAAAAGGCAATCCTGCCGACTATAATAAGGAATTTGCTATAGATACCAAGATGCTATTTGATTTTTTAGAGGCTACCCAGCCAAAGAAGATGCAGAGGCTCAAAGAAATTTATAAAGACCAATATGAATTTAAGATATTAAACCGTCTTAATCGGGAACTTAATAACCGTGGCATGATTGATGTGTTAAGGCATGGCATCAAGGATTATGGTGTGTATTTGGACTTTGCTTATTTTCAGCCTATTAGCAAATTAAACGATGAAATGGTTAAACTTTATCAAAAAAACCGGATATCAGTCACAAGGCAGGTACACTACAGCACTAAAAATGAGAATAGCATTGACATGCTCATCTGTGTCAATGGCTTACCTGTTGTTGTACTGGAACTTAAAAATCCCTTTACAGGGCAGACCTATGAAGATGCCATGCTGCAGTACAGGAAAGATAGAAGCCCTAACGAACTATTGTTCCAGTTTAAGAAAAGAGCCATTGTGTTTTTTGCAGTTGATACTTCAGAAGCCTATATGACCACAAAAATTGCAGGAGATAAGACCTTCTTCCTTCCTTTTAACAAAGGACGGGATGGAGGTAAGGGGAACCCCGATAATCCCAATGGATTTAAAACTTCTTATCTTTGGGAAGAAATATTCCAAAAAGATAGTTTGATGGATATACTAAAGAGGTTTGTATTTATCCAGACAGAAGAAAAGAAAGATATAGACGGCAATATCTATACATCGGAGACTGTCATATTTCCAAGATATCATCAATTGGACGCAGTAAGGAAACTGGAAGCCGATGCAAGGGAGAAGGGAGTAGGAACAAACTATTTTGTACAGCATAGTGCAGGGTCGGGAAAAACCAACTCCATATCATGGCTTGCCCACAGGTTGGCTAATTTGCATGACGATAACGACAACCCTGTATTTGATGCGGTTATTGTCATTACCGACAGGCGGGTCTTGGACAGACAGTTGCAGGACAGCATTTATCAGTTGGAACATAAACATGGAGTTGTTCAAAAAATTGATAAAGATTCCAACCAATTGGCTGATGCCCTGAAAAGCGGAACGAGAATCATTATTTCCACTTTGCAAAAGTTCCCCTTTATCATTGAAAAGGTTGGAGAATTAGAAAGTCGTAAATATGCTGTCATTATAGATGAAGCACATTCCAGCAGTGCAGGGGAAAACATGGCTTCCTTAAGGGAGGTGCTGTCTGCCAACAGCCTCGAAGAAGCGGCGAAACTGGATGAAGAATTAGAAGGAAAAGAATACGACCCAGATGAAGAGATTTTAAAGGTGATAAAGAAAAGGGGAAAACAGCCTAATATCAGTTTCTTTGCTTTTACGGCTACTCCTAAGGCAAAGACCCTTGAGATGTTCGGGACAATAGGGCCAGATGGACTGCCCCATCCATTTCATTTATATTCCATGAGGCAGGCCATTGAAGAAGGGTTTATATTGGATGTACTTCAAAACTACACTACCTATGAAACCTATTTTAAATTGGCTAAGAAAATTGAAGATGACCCCACTTTTGACAGAGCAAAGGCAACCAAGGCGCTTACACGATATGTAAGCCTGCATCCCCATAACATCGCCCAAAAGACTGAAATCATGGTAGAACATTTTAGAAATGTAACCAGGCATAAAATAGGGGGCAGGGCCAAGGCAATGGTTGTAACCAGTTCCAGGCTTCACGCTGTACGCTATAAGCATGCCTTTGATGAATATATCAAAAAGAAAGGCTACAGGGATATGAAAACCTTGGTAGCCTTTTCGGGAACCGTAAAAGATGATGGAGTGGATTACACTGAAAGTGATATGAACGGATTTAAAGAGTCAGAACTTCCAGAACGGTTTGCCACCGATGAATACCAGGTGCTTTTAGTTGCTGAAAAGTATCAAACGGGATTTGACCAGCCCCTTTTACATACCATGTATGTGGATAAAAAGTTATCAGGTATCAAAGCAGTACAGACACTATCAAGGTTAAATCGAACCTGTCCAGGAAAAGAGGACACCTTTGTGCTTGATTTTGTGAATAAGGCAGAAGATATTCAGGAAGCATTCAAACCCTATTATCAGGCAACCATTGTAGAAGAGGTAACAGAACCTAACCTGCTCTATGATATCGAAACTAGGCTCCATGCTTATGGTGTGTATCTGAAAGAGGAATTGGATAAGTTTATACATATATACTTTAAACCAAAGGACAAAAAGACTTCTAAAGATAGGGCGATGTTGAACCATTATATTGACACAGCGGTAGAAAGGTTTAAGAAACTGGATGAACAAACCAAGCAGAATTTTAGCAGCCAGGCAGTCAAATATGTAAGGCTTTATTCCTTTATTCTTCAGATAACACCCTTTGAAGATGTTGAACTCCATAAGTTGTATGTATATTTAACATATTTACTCAAAAAACTGCCAAAGAAAAAAGGCTCTACTGTCCACTTGGCAGATGAGATTGCTTTAGAGTATTATGCTACCAAAAAGACATTTGAAGGGAGTATTTCACTAACTCCTGAAGATGAAAATATACCCGTAGCACCCGTAAAATTTGTAGGGACAGGAGTAAAGGAAGAACAGGCAGAATATTTGTCCAGCATCATTGAACGGTTAAATAAACGGTTTGGAACTGACTTTACAAAAGCCGACCAGTTATCAGTGGAACAGATTAAAGAAGATTTTGCTGCTGATGAGGATTTGGTGCAGAAAGCAAAGACAAATTCCATTGATGATTTTCGGCTTGCTTTTGAAAAAGTCTTTATCAATAAAGTGATTGACAGGATGGACCAGAACCAGGCATTTTTTACCCGCATTTTGGACGATGAACATTTTAAAAATGCACTTATGGAGTATATGCTGGTTGAGACCTATGAGAAGTTAAATAGTATGGCAAAATGAAGTAATAGATTGGCGTGTGAGGTAGCAGCATGATTTCTGTTTCTATAGAAAATATTATCAAGATGTTTAATTGGGATATTATCACCAGAATGTACGGTAGTTCCCACAGTTCAGTTATAGGATTTCTATCCAGTGAATGGATTAAAAACTCTTATGACCATTCAGTGCTAGACGGAGCCTCTTCCCCTTTTGTTGGCAAGGGAAGAAAAGGGCAAAAGAATGCAGATATTCTATTATGTAAGGAAGATAAACCCTTTATAGTAGTTGAAGTGGAAACGACAGTTGCTAAATATTTGGAGAAGATAGATTCAATTGCTGCTTATATGGAAAACACAAAAGATTATGATGGGATTAGTTTTGGTCTATTAGTTATGCTCAATTATACAAATGGTATAGATAAATATAAGCATAATTGGCATGATGCAAAAGAATATGCCATAAGTAAAGGTATTCCGATTGCATTTGTCTCCATTGAAAAGAGAAAGGCAGATTTAGGTGATACTGTTTTAGACCAATTAAAGAAAAGAAATGAATATTATCCTTGGGAAACCAGTAGCATCGATTATTGGATTTACGGAAGCGATAAAAAAGCAATTGAAGGAAATTTATGGACAAGTAGGAATTAATTTGAGGGAAGAAAATGATTACATCTTTTAAACCAATTATTAATAAAAACTGCAAAATACTGGTCTTGGGGACTATGCCGAGCGTAAAGTCCCTTGAAAAACAGCAATATTACGGAAATAAGCAGAATCAGTTCTGGAAGATAATATACGGGCTTTTTAATAAAGACGTTGAAGAAGATTATGAAAATAGGAAGATATTCTTATTGAACCACCACATTGCTACTTGGGATGTGTTGAAAAGTTGTGATAGAGAAGGAAGCAGTGATTCCAAAATAATTAACCCTGTTCCTAATGATTTTGAAACTTTTTTCAATCTGTATCCTGATATAAAAGCAGTACTTTTTAATGGAAGTAAAGCAGAGGAGTTATTTGAAAAATTAGTAATAGAGAAAATGCATCTTAAAGAAGGCTTATTATTTTATAGGCTGCCGTCTACCAGCCCAGCAAACTCGATACGATTCAAAGATAAGTTAGACCAGTGGAAGGTTATTTTATCGTATTTAGGATTTATTGATGATAGCCAGTAAGCCTTTATAATAATAGAACCTTTGTCTTGAATCAAGATTCTTGATTCTGGAGGAAGGGTCATATATATTTAGCAGGAATAAGGTTTGGGGAGTAAAGGGTAAAAGGGGATACAAGTCAATATTAAATCAAAAATATATATTGTGCTTACTAATAGTATAACGTAAAATATAAGTATACAGATGGAGAGCATATTCTCTTATACAGCCAGTACATGCTGGAGGAAAATGTAAGAGGGAGTATGCTCTTTTCGTATTTCATTGAGTAATTGAGGAGGTGGACAATGCTTACTTTTGCTGATTTTTCGAGTAAGATAATTTTGGATTTCAATAAAACATTTCCTAAAGCCAGGTTACAGGGGAAGTATGTTGTTGTAGAGTCGGAACCAAGCAGTGTATCTATACCTGTTATTAATATTTATAGGGAATACCAGGAAATTAAGGATTATGGGAAAACTTTAGTATCATATATTAGAATTATTAATGATATTTTGAGTCAATATAAATTCAAAATTGACTATAACAATGTTTATCCGCTGCTTAAGAGCAGGGATTTTGGAAAAGGGGAAAAGGATTTAGGGTTTTATAGAGAGCAAGCCTTTGCTGATATAGATATTTTTTATGCTTCAGATGTGGGAGAAGTTTTTAGATTCATACTTAATAGTGATGATGTAGACTTTGATAAAATGAAAAAGGCAGCATGGGAAAACCTGAATAAACTTTCCAATATACTGGTACAATTGGATGATGCACTCAATTTATTTTGTTTGCGATATACTACGGATTACAATGCATCGTTTCTGCTTAGTGATTCAATGCAAAAACAGATAATAAAAAAAGTAGGACAGGATTATTTTTTTGCAATCCCCTCCTCGACTACACTTATCATAGCAAAATTTCGTCCTGAGTATATTTCGATATTGAAATCATTGATGACAATAGATAGTGACCCAAATAAGATTTCGAACAAAGTGTATAGATGCAAAAATGGCATATTTGATATTGCATCCGATTAACAGTATGTTAAGGAGTAATAGGAATAAGGGTTAAGCATATTTATCTATTCATACTTATAGGGCTTATTCATCCATTTATTTGATTAAAGATTTGAGTTGAGATATTTTAAATCCATATAATATACTATACTAAAGTAGCATTGCATAAAAATATTTGCTAAATTTAACATGGTTAATAGTACCAGTATTTTAAGTATAATCAACCAATATGTGAAAATAAGTGTTATAGAAGAATATAATGAAATTCGTATGGTTATAGATATCCCGTAAAAATAATAATATAATTTGGAAAAATTATTTAATTTTTGTGTTAGTTTTACGAAGTATCATACCTACGGAATACTTTTTCATCAAATTCTTCTAATAGGTTATTCTT
>JASGMB010000110.1 GCA_030156665.1 Clostridiales bacterium | reverse complement strand
CATTGCTTCTTTCTTTTTGTAAAACACTGATGCCTCTTCAAACCCTGCACAAGCTATTTTATTTACTAATTCAAATCTATTTTTACTAACTTCTTTCCAACCTTCATAGGCTACTGCTACTTTCATCTCAAGCTTTTTACCCGATTTTGGACGGTCTTTTCCTTGAATATTAATGTATACACCATCTACTTCTTCAAAAAGGATAGATACTTCTTTTTGTCCACATAATTCATTTTTTTCAAAAGCTTTAACCTTCTTAGCTTCATCTTCTTTTACCTTCTGCCCCAATGCTTGGATTACATTCCATACACCACCATGACTAATACTTTGTCCAGTTAATTCAGTCACATTTTTAGCTGCATTGCGAAAAGAGGTTATACTTGCATTCTCTACTACTTTCTCTGCTAAATTTGTAGATATTAGGCCTATGGTATCAAAGCCCAACTGTTGATCTAGCAAAAATACAAAGGTCTTTCTTCCTTCATCATCAATATGTTTGTAAACAGTACGCCGAAAAGTTACTTCTCCCATAAACGTCTTTATTGTCGTTTTCCTTTGCCCTTTATGCCGGTATTTTGATTTATCCCTTTCTTGTGCTAACTTCTTATCCATCTCCTCTAATATGTACGAAAGTACATTACATGCCATTTTACAGGCTGCTGCATAAATTTCCTTCTCTAACCTATTGAATGATATCTCTTTTTCGTTTAAAATTATATCTATCATACAAATCACTCCTGTCTATGTTTTCTCGGCAATTACATTTTACAGTTTGATTTGTATGATGGGAAGAGGTTTTTTGCCTCTTCCTTTTATTTTTGCCAATTAAAATTATACTCTAAGGATTATCTTGCCCACTAAAACAAAAAAATTGCTAACCATAATATATTAGCAACTAATCAATCATTCTTATTATTTCATCCTCTAATTTATTTTTATATTCTTCTCTTATTCCTGCCTTTCTCATAATCTTCCAAACCTTTAAATCCTCTTCTTTTAGTTCTTTTATTGCCCACTTTATCCTCCGAATTTGAAAATCCTGTACTGTTTCTGTTACGATATTTAAATACTCTTTAGTTTTTGGCATTTTATCTAAATGCTTCTCTAATAATGCTAATCTTCCAATGCTTTTACCAACATAGCTGACCGTTATCCTTTTAGGTTTTTCTTTGGACTCTATTATCTCAGAGACAGCTTTTTTCACTTGTTTCAAAATTTCTTCATCTCTTTCCTTCCAATCAATCCTATTATTAATAGTAGGCTTAACCACAATAGCAGGTGAACTTTTATTAAGCCAATCTCTATCATTTCTATAAAGCCAAGTATAAAGAGCTTTATTCATTTGTCTTAGTTCTGTTTTTGATTTTTCAGGAAACTTACGCATTAGCTTTATCCATTCTTCTCGATGATTGATATTATTAATAGTTCCATCTACCTTATCTCCAACATAATGATTGGAAGACCTACTATCTTCTCCTACAGTTCTATTCTCCCAATATACCTTTAGCCCCAGTTTCTTTGCGTATTTTTTCACTGTATTTGCGTCAACTTTTAATTGTCTTGCAGTTTCTCGTAAACTCAGCTTTTCATTAATGAGGTCTTTCAGCTTATCTTCCCAAACTTGACCAAATTGTTTTATTCTCCCTACTTTATACCTATCCTCCTCATTTTCATCAGGTCCCCTTCTGGTATATATAAATCCACAAGAGCATGTAAAAGTGCCAATAGGTCTTTTTACATCTGTTCCATATGTAACTTTTAAATCTGTCACCACTGGTTGCAGATAATGCTCTGCACCTGCATTTAAGCAAGGCCAAGAGCCCTCTCCAAATGGTTTATATTCTTGTTCTTTATAAAATACTTCTTCCAAAGTGAGTCCTAAATAACGTATCATAAGTAAATGTCTTATAGGGCGAAAGCTCTTCCTATGTTTCCGTATTATCATACTTAACCAATTAGATTCATCATCCCTATTAACCGTTGATTGGATAATCTCCAGAAAACCCTCACCATAATATGATTCAAAGTTGTCTACAAGTTCCTTTTTCCTTACACTTCCATTAATATTAGCTATCCCACGTTCCATTAGTTTATAAATATATTGCTGGTGAAACCACTCCATAGGCTTATGCAAAAATCTCTGTTTCAGTAAACTTTCTACATCTTTGGATAGTGTCCATAGTTTCTCCAAAAGATTATCAAAATCCTTTAATGAAGCTTCTTTTATAACGCCATTATTCATTCTTTTCGATAGCTCTATAATTCTAATCTCATTGTCTTCATCAAAAATTATGCTTCCATCTGCTCTGCAATTTTCCTCGTTAGCAGATACATATTCATGTTTATTTTGAGAATGCACTGAAACCTTACTATTCCGTAATAATACTTTATGTTTTGGACATACAACAACCCCTGGAACTTGATGTACTCTATGCCAATAAAACTCTCCATATCTTGCTTTGTCTTCTTTTAAGCATTTAGGGCAAAACTGAAGATATGGCTTACTGGATATAGAACTTGCCATGATGCCAACTCTTGTATGAATATCTCCACCTTTATTTCCTTTCATAGAACTTAAAACTAATTCTGCTCTTTTGGGAGGCAGGAAGGCTGAATAAAATGAATACAAAGTATGATTAAAAATTAATTCTTCTGTAGTATACCTTGCACCTACAGGCATATTCTTAATAAGATTCTCTATATTAGAGGGCAAATCAACAACTGCAGTCAATGTATTTGACCCAAATAATTCTTTCATTGTTGCTTTTGGACTAATGTTACCACTTCTTATATGATATCTTGCCAAAATACTATAAAGAAGTTCATCTTCATAAGGTTGAGGAAAAAAGTTATCATTTATAATCACACCACCTTTAAGAAGTCTTCATCAACTGATTTTATATAGCCATTATTTTTCAATGCTTCATATGCTGAAAGTTGTTTTTTCTTCCCTTCTTCAACAATATGTCGCAAATCATTTTCGCTAAATTCAAGTGACGGTTTTCTTTTTCTTTCTTTTACAGAGGACTTTGTTTCTGATTCAATGATAAGTGAAAATGCCTTTTTCACAATTTCTTTTACACTAACAGTTCCAGCATCGCTTTCAATGACTAAATCTACATATTTTTTTGCCTTTTTAGGTTCTATATCTAAATCAAGTAGTTTTAAAATTGCATGTTCTTTTACACTTTCATTATCTGTACTTACTTTCTTCTTTTGTTTTTGAACCTCTTTTATTTTTTGATTTAAATTGATTTGATTTAGTTGCCCACTCATAAATTCATCCACATCCAGAGAACGAATATCCCCAAATTCAACAATCTTATTAACATTACCTGTCAATAGCCCTTATTTGTGCCATAACATATAGTTTTACTGCAATATCCGTAATGCCTTGGCTTTCCTCATAGAGAACATCTTTTAATTCCTGGGTTAAATGTGTTGGCTTTTTTACCCACTGATAGTCCCACATCCCTTCAATTAATATGTCCCAAGAATCATCCTGCTTCATTCTTTCCCATATCATATCTCCTTGACCAGACCCTCTTCTTGCTTGACGAAACTCCGATTGCAATATAGGCATAGCTTTGTTCGTACCAATTAAGATTACTGGAACATTAATGGTATTTATTAAAGTAACAAAAAAATTTAGCATCTTTTCTGAACCACCACTTTTTGCTGTGCTTAAATGCTGTATTTCATCGATAATCATAACTCCCAAATTGGTAATTCTCGTAATCTGTGAGATAACTGGTAGCATCGAGTTTACTGATAATCTCCCATTCGCAAATTTTTTATAATAATTTGCTCCAAGTAAACTGTCCACTTTCATGAAAAAATCAACGCATAATCCTTTAACTGAGCCATCGTGAGGGCAATCAAGCTTTATCCAAACTAATTGGTAAAGGCTAAAATTAATACCCTTATATTGTGAATGTACAATTATTTGAGGCAACATAGATAAAACCCTATTGACTGCAGTGGTTTTTCCCATGCCCGAAACGCCAACAATAGTAAATCCATAGGAAGTTGTCCTAAATATCTGATTACTAATAAGCTTCATGTTTTGATTTTTTATCATCTGATAACCTATCTGTAGATTTTCTGCATATTGAGGTCTAATAGGATTTCTTGCTAAATATCCCTGGCGAATTAACCTTGATATTCTGCTCTCTAAATCGATATGTATATTCAATGGCTGAAAATATTGGAATAAACGTTGAACAAGATGATATCTATAATGTCCATCTAAATTACGCTCCTCTTCATTATATTCTGGATAATAAGCTAACCTATCAATTACTGCCTCTTTGCTATATATATTAGGAAGTGCCTCTATTAGTGGATTACCTCTATACTCCTCCACTACTTGTTCTCTATATACTGCATTTACAGCTTCTACCCCATTTGGTATATTAATTTTATTTTGATTTTCCATTAAACCTCTCCTTTTGCTTCTTTTTAAGTAGTTCCAAATCATTGGGCAAATCAAAGACTTCCTCTTCTGATTTATTAATAGATATTACTTTGCCATCCTCTTTCTCATGTTTATCAAGTTCAAAGGCTTCATCTTCTCGATTTAAAATCTTTTCAACTTTTCTGTTATTCTTTATTCCTTTAATTCTTTTAGCCTTACTCTCCATAGATACCGAATCTTCTTCCATATTTCTTTTTGCTTCTTTAACAATTTCTTCTATCTCACTCATTAAATCAACCTTGGATTGTAATTCTTCCTCTTCTTTTTGCTTTAATTCTATTTTTTCTTTTTCAATAAGATATTCAATTTCTTCATATGATTTATCCAAATACCGTTCTTCGTGCTTTAATAAGAAACACTTTTCAAAGCTTTTATTATCAGAGCCAGGTATGTAAATATAATTCATATTTCGAGGGTCATAGCAAATATCTATCTTCCAACTCCCCTTATTCCTCGCCTTTTCAAACCAATATTCCTTTAAAGCCACTTCTGACCCATAATAAATATCTTTAAATTTTATACCTTGTGCTGTTACGGTAGCTATATCCCTTGGCATAAGATTAAGCTTTACAATATCTTCTGGAACAAAGCGAAGCTTTCCAGCTCTATTTTGAATTCCCCAGTGCCAAAGTTTTATTGGAATAGGCTCGACTTCATCCGAAATCATCATTTCTTCCCTATTGTAGTTCATTAAATAATGCTGGTTATTATGGTAGAGAACACATTTAATGATAATCTGTGTAAACTGAAAGATGTTTAATGTAGCATCCAGCCTATAATCCCTTCCACCTCTTTGTCTATAATCTTCATTTATAAACCCAGGCAAAAATGGCTTTACTCTAAGGTTTACAGTTCTAAAATATTGTTCTACTATGCCTTTCCAGTCAGCACGATAGGAAGCAGTGTTTTGTACTTTAATATGTAAAGCACTGATTAAATTTTCTATGTTTTTTCCTTCTAACTCCCCTCTATCTGCAATAATTGTTTCAGGAAGAAAGTGAACTGGCCATTCGTCTTCGGTTATATGAATATCATATTCACTACAAAACTGGACTTTATCGGTAGAAGCATTTGCAAGAGCCATCATAGCTCCAATCCAAGATGGACCTTCAAGTCCAATATATATTCCTGTTACCATTCTCGAAAAAACATCAATCACTGCATACACAATAGGTCTTCCAATAATCCAGTTCTTGTTATACCTTGACACCAAGTATACATCTGCAACAGTAGCATCAATCTGATATATAGAACCTGGTCCCATTGCTTCTATAGTTGAATTGCCAATGATAGCTCTATTTTCAAGAGAATAATTTTTCGCACTTCTTCTTAAGGATATTTCCTTTTTGAGATTTCTTTCTTTATAAAACCAGTATTTAAATTGACCGAAAGTTGGTACTAAATGACTATCCATTAGCACTGGCTTTCGTATATTATTTTCATATCTATAAGAGCTTGTATAAAATTCTTTTCTCATTAATTCATAAACTGTTCTTAGTGAATTTTTCTGACTGGTGTAATAGAATCTTTTTATAGATGCTATGAAAATCTCTTTTGTTTTTTCATCTATATTGATACCAGCATCTTTTGTACCTTTTCTTGGTCTTCCTCTTTTGACTATTCCCGAATTCTTTTCTCTCCCCATTCCACCACACCTATAGTAATCAGGTAATAAAGCATTAATAGTCTTTCCTCTCTGCCAAAAACGTTTTAAGTATTCATAAACTGTTCTACTACTTATTGAAAATTTTTCACTTGCTTCATTAACAACTTTACTTCTTATGTGTGCATTAAAAATATCAGGTTCACCACATTCATTTATAATAAAAGAAATGATTTCCCATACTTCATCTCTTTTCTTCTTATCCTTTTCCTTCAACTCTCTTTCATGAATAATCATTGCCCAGGGGTCCTCTGTAAGTAGCACTGCTCGTCTGGTATTAAGACAATCAATAACTTCATCAATATTCCTTAAAACGGGGCTATAAACATTAGCAAAGATATCTATTACAAATGAATCTGTATTCTGATTATCTATCCAAAGAATTCGCTCAGTACTATCTTCCTGCTCCCAGTGAATTAGATTATTAACCGTTAAAAATCGCTTCATGCCCTTTCCCCCTTTCGGTATCAATAAATTCAATACAATCACTGGCTGACTTATTTATATCAATCTTTTTATCCATGTCAATTTTGATGTGCTTACATCCAATTAAATACTTTAATAGAAAAAGTCCTGTTCCTGATTGAAGATTAAATTCCTTATCAAAATTGCTGGTTACTCTACGAATAGGTATCATACTGTCTTGAAGCTTCTCCTTTAGTAAAGAAGATAAGTGTTCCTTTTCCTCAAAACTTATACCCCTATTTCCTTCATCTTCAAATACCGAATGAGTCCACTCAATATTTTTAGCTCTAATTGCTGGAATATCTTTTTGCGTTACAAGACCCCAATCTATATTCTTGCTTTCCCAGTATCTTCTTTCTATTTCTAATCTTTCTATAACTTGTTTCTTCTCCAATTCGGCAGATGCTTTTATGCTTCTTGCAACATAAGAATATTTTCCTTTTATATCTTGAAGTGTAATTAGAAAAGTAGTTGTAAAAACATATGGAGTTCCACTGTTCTTATCAACAAACTTGTCTAAATTCAAATTTTCTTTATCCTTTATAGATTCCTCTATATCCAGTAGTGGAAAATGCTCCCGAATATCTATGACCTTATCGTTCCATTCTAATAAGTAGAAATATCTTGTTTCGTTATCAGAGAAGAAATGATGAATTCGTTTGGTCTTCAAACCAAATATCCTTGATACTCTACCCTGAGAAGGGAAATCTTGTATTGTGAGCCATGGCTTATACTCTTTTCTTTCCCCTTGACCTCGACCCTCTTTAAGAAATCTCTGATATTTTTCTTCTGTCCAGCTCAGATTTCGTTTAGCCATAATTAATCTTCTCTCTTCACAATTTGAGGCAATAAAAAAATGTCATTTTCTATATGCAATATCGCTTATTTTTTTTAAGCAAAATTACTTATAGAAAATGACACTATAATTTTTTGTTAATCTTAATTGATTTTCTTTGTAATTATAAATATTTACATAGAAGTTTACAAAGAGATTTCATCCTGTTACTCCATTGATAAAACTGCATTATATATATTCAATCCGAAAGTCTCTTAGTACACTCTTCTTTGTAATTTCGCTTCCAAAGAAAGTTACAAAGAAAGTTTGCTATAGTTCAAAATTTTTATTATAGTTCATTAAATGAATCCTCAAATATCTTCTTTTCATACTTTTTCTTTCTCTTAGCTGTTACTTCATAGCAATAATTTTCATCTCTTTTTGAAATTACAACAATATTCATTATTTCTTTTTCTCTAATAAGTGTATACACAACTCTAATACCTATTCCCCTATATTTTATCTTAAAGAATCCAGTCAAATTATTGCCATTCTTATTTCCTAATAGTTTACCGTAACCACCTTCGGATTGGGGCAAAGGGTTCTGTCTAACTTTTTTTATACCTGCTAAAACCATCAGTCTAAGTCCTGAATCTAATTTATCTAAATCGTCTAAAGCCTCTTTAAGATATTTATCCTTCCACATATTATTCTATCTCCACTATCTCCATTAGTTCATCCAGCTTTTCTTCCTTAATATTATATCTACTCAATATATCATCAAGGGAGGCTGTTTCTTCTGGAACATAGTTTTTCAACCTACTATCTGCCATTTGTAAAAGCTCTAAATCTTCTTTAGCTTCCATAAGCTCCATATATTCTTCCACCGATAAAATCACAGCTTCAGGCTTATTATTCTTAACAACGATATATTGCTCTTTATTTTTCCCAACCTTCTGTATTATTTTAGATGCCATACCTCTACTTAAATCAGAAACAGATATAAGTTTTTGAATAACATCTCTTAAATCAGCCTTTGGAACTTCTGGCATAAGAGCACTCTCCTTCTTATATTGATTCAAAATTACTCCTTGTTCCATTATCTTCACCTCCATTATTATATGCTTCCTTAATATAAATATACACTTTTTCAGATATATTTTCAATATAATTTTCATGAAATTGTCTTTTAACCTTAAAATCACAGATTTTACCCTGTCATATTAGATACAAATATTACTGCTCCTCTCCCAAATATTTGCGTTACACGATTTCAAAAACCTTTCATCAAAGTTGATTACTAATTTAGGGTGTACTCTATTGTAATACTATTGATAATCTCCAAATCTATGACTTCAGTACTTGTTGAATCATAATAAAGTTTGGTGGAACCAAAACCCGGCTCTAACCCTTGCCGTATCTGTTCTCAAGCCGATTTTCCAGCATTCCCCATAATAATAAAGTTTGGTGAAAAAACGCCCCTATTTCCTTCCATCTGCCCACTAAAATTTACAAATATAGTAATAAAAAATCATAAAAAAGTTTGGTGAAAATTACCCCAATATGCAGCCTACACATCTGATTCTTGCGTAATGTTACCTCCGCAGGTGTAATCACACCCAGCATATAACACCCGACGCACTATCGCTCCGTTCCTTACAACCCTTGTCTGTTTCCCCCTCCGGGGCTATTACACCCACTACCTCTTTTTTATTTATTTAAATATTTTTTTGTGTGGGGGTTAGCCACATCATAGGTGGAATAAGGCATTGGAGGAGTTAGATGGGGGTATGTCTACAGTGGAAATGAGACTGAAGGTCGATTGTTCCTTCGTGTTGGTTACAACCATTGGATACCTATACGGTTTGGTTACACCAGGGTAGTTGATTCGAGGGCATAAAAAAAACCGTGAATGTTAGCAAGACTTCTCCTGCAAACACCTCACGGGGTTTCACAAAACTTTATTATTTTTCACCAATCTTTATTTTGTTTCACCAGTGTTTTTTATTAGTATACAACGGGACCGTTGGATTGGGTGTGGCTGCACATTCAGTTCGTTCCAAGACATAAAAACCCTGTGAAGGATTACAAAATTTCTCCTGTAAGCACCTCACGTGTTTTTACTAAACTTTATTCTCTTTCACCAACCATTTTTTATTAATCAAACTTTGTTTTGATTGGAGCATAGTAAGATTGTTATAAATATTACATAAAAATTATCGATATTTTAATTTACAATGATAATATGGATTGTTAACTTTAAAATTAAAAATAACCAAAGGAAACAATCCATAAAATTCGTTCACTTTATATTAAAGAAATTTTTATTTTTAAGTGAACGAATTATAAACTTTATAGAATAATTATATTCGATGTTTAATGTTTGCTATCATTCCCTGTCCAATTTCTACAGACGCACAATATTTATCTACAAAACAAACTATAAATGATTCATTATATTTTGGAGGCTTTAT
>JASGMB010000011.1 GCA_030156665.1 Clostridiales bacterium | reverse complement strand
TACTTTTGTAATTTCCGGATTACCATAAGTAGATGTATTTGCTTTATCCAATAAAGCCATCACATCTACACCGTATTTACCACATTCCATTACAAGTGCTACTAAATCATCTGCCGTTAAAGTATCATCTAGTGTAGCAACCAATGCTTTTTGCATGAATGCATATATATTATCATCTTCAAATCCTAGGTTATATGCATGTTTTGCATAAGCTGCCATTCCTTTAAGACCATAAGTAAGCAACTCTCTAAGAGATCTCACATCTTCATTTTCAGTTGCTAATATTCCTACAACTGCAGCTTTTTGTTCATATGCATCCGGTTGTGCAAACCATGTTGCTGCGTCATGGGTAATATCAGAAATATTTCCCCCTACTTTTACTACTTCTTCCTTTACTTTGTCCCTCAATGCCAATCCCTGCTGAATTCTTTCAACAAATGCTTTTCTATCAAAATTTGCATTTGTGATGGTCATAAATAAACTTTCCATGATAAATTTATTTGCTTCTTTATTTGCTGCACCCAATTCTGCAGCTTTTACGTTATACAAGGAAATTCCCTTCAAAGTGTAAATTAACAAATCTTGTAGATTGGCTACGTCCGATGTTTTACCGCAAACTCCTCTTACTGTACATCCAGTTCCTTTTGCGGCTTCTTGACATTGATAACAAAACATACTCATTTTACATACCCCCAAATTTAATATTTTTATTATATTTATAGCTATACTTGGCTTAAAGCCAGGTTTACTGCCTTGTTACATTTGTATTATAATATCTCTTGCTACAAAATTCCGTAACATACGTTACAATATTAAAATTTTTTATTTTTACCGGGCAGGTACTCTTTATCCTTTAGTGCTGATCCCATTACAATTAAATATTTACCCTATTTTCAATTACTATAACAACAGATATAACGCATTATTTTCTTTTTTAATTCTTTCTACTAAAACTTTAAATATTCTTTCAAAAATCCTTCTATATATGAGCCATTTAAAATTCGTCATTAATTTCATAATTCCTCTCTTTGCATTAGCAGAACTTTTACATAATAGGCACATGAATTCCATGTTACAGCTAGCATTGGAATTGCTATTTATCCTAATGACGGTCAAAATAGTGAAATTCTTCTAAAAAATGCGGATATAGCGATGCATTTGGCTAAACAACAGGGGAAAAACAACTATAAATTTTATGATTCATCTATGAATTCTGCTTGGTGAATGGGTACTGCGTACCGCATGTCAGCAAAACAAAATCTGGCAAAATAAAGGTTTTCATCCCCTGTGTATATCGGTAAATATTTCAGCTCGACAATTCCAACAGCCGAATTTAACAAATACAATCGCTCAAATACTAAAAGAAACCGGTCTTGATGCCCAATGGCTTGAGCTTGAAATAACAGAAAGTACAGCATTGTGACCAGGTACAAGGATATCTTATCAGCAAACCTATATCTGGCGATGAATTTGAAAAATTATTAATAGATAGAAGCCTAATGTACACCTAGATGTACATTAGGCTTCTATCTATTTCATAAAAGCGTTGAGAATGAAAACATTAGATAAAGTTTATAACTTTGCTGTAACTTCAATACTACCTCACATACTGTTAAATTAATCTTAACTATTCTATTTTTCCCGTTTGAAAATAAAATATATATGACGAATCTTTTCGTGAGGTGATTTGGTTGAAAATAACCTTTCGCACAATCTTTTTGTTGGTTATATTAATGAGTCTATCTTATTTTTTTATGAATTCCAAAGACAATCATATAAGTTATGAATATATATCATGGGAAGAGCAAAAACAATCTACTTTTTCTACAGAAAAGCCTTATGAGATATATATCGATTTATCCGAACATAGATTGTACCTTTTTAAAAACGGAGAGCTTATAAAAAAATACCCTGTCGCCGGGGGTAAAGAACAAACACCTTCTCCCTATGGTGTATGGAAAATCGTTCACAAAAGCGACTGGGGAGAAGGATTTGGTGGCCACTGGCTAGGACTGAATGTACCCTGGGGTCAATATGGTATACATGGAACTACTCGCCCTAGTTCCATTGGTTACAGCGCATCTCACGGGTGCATTCGTATGTTCAATCATCACGCTAAAGAATTATGGCATACCGTTCCCTATGGAACTCCAGTAATTATTACACAAGGTCCATATACTCCCTTTGGATTATATCCTCGTACAATCATGCCCGGTGATAGAGGTTCAGATGTAATGCATGTACAAATGATATTAAAGAAAAAAGGATTTTATGAGGGGGCAATAGATGGAATATATGGAGATGGTATGAAAAGTGCAGTATTTGCTGCCCAAAAACAAGTCGGTATCCCACCACATAACGAAATAGACAATCAGACACTCAACGCTTTAGGTATATTTAGATTCGAATGATTTTTTCATTATAAATTTACTCCTGAAAAAGAGTATAAAAATTTAATAATTGTTTATAACTAAGTTCAGGATATGACAATTAGTTTACAGTTTACGGTAAATAAAAGAAAATAGCAAAGTTCTATATTTTCAAACCGTTGGCCAATAACTAATAATGATGAATAATTTTGGTAATACAGGTGGGATACTGATGAAAAAACTTTTAATGATTTTATTCATATATCTTTTAATATTTTTATTTAGTGCCTGTTCGGCAGGCGATAGGTCTCAAAACGCTGAATCTACTCCCCGCCCCAACCCTGAACCGATAGCATATAAAGGGAATACCCCTACATATAAAGATGGTACTTATACAGCTCAAGGGGAAAAATGGCAGTATGGATATGAAAATGCTACTGTAGTCATTAAAAACGGTCAGATTACGCAGGTGATACTTAGAAGATTTGATCGTCAAGGGAAAGAAATCGATTATAATGAATGGACAGGACAGGAGGTTAATGAAGTAACCGGAAAATTAAAAACAAACTTGAAGCAAGCCAGAATATATTTGGCAAATAGGATAGTAGACAGTCAATCCTATGACGTCGACAATGTCACAGGGGCAACCATAAGCTCTATCAACTGGAAATTATCTGTTCAAAGAGCCCTGGAACAAGCTGCAAAATAAGATTTAAAATTAGAGGTAATAATTCAATTTGATTTTACACATACTATGAAAAATGTTAAATGAGGAGGCAGAACAATGGATTTTAATACAGCAAAAGAAATTTATTATTCCCCTGACAAAATAGAAGTTTTTCACCAGGGCAAACCGGTATGGATGTATGCATTAGATGAAACGAATAATACCGTTGAAATTAAGTATATCAATACAAGAGACACTGTCGCAAAAGTCAGAGTAGAGGAGCTTACAAAAGGTAAAACAATAGGCTAGTAAAACAAGAGTGAGATAATGAAATGGATATCATCATCTCACTCTTGTTTTTTTATTTATTTTTATTTAAAATCTCCGCAACTTGACTAACGTCTTTATCTCCTCTTCCAGATAGATTTACGATAATCACTTGCTCACTGGAGAGCTCTTTAGCCAGCTTCATGGCATATGCTACTGCATGGGCACTTTCCAATGCAGGAATAATCCCTTCTGTTCGCGATAACTCGGAAAATGCATCTAATGCTTCCCGGTCAGTCACCGAAACATACTCTGCTCTACCGCTTTCTTTATAGAAGCTGTGTTCCGGTCCGACGCCCGGATAATCCAATCCGGCAGAAATGGAATACACTGGCATAGGTTCTTCCTGCTCATCCATTAACACATAGGATCTAAATCCATGCAATACTCCTGGTTTACCAAGACTTAAAGTAGCAGCATGCATACCTGTCTCCAAACCTTTACCGGCCGGTTCTACTCCTATAATATTAACATCTTTGTCATCATAGAAAGGTGCAAATAGACCAATTGCATTACTTCCGCCACCTACGCATGCCACAATGTAATCGGGTAGCCTATCTTCTAATTCTAAAACCTGCTGTTTGGTCTCAAATCCAATAATAGACTGGAATTTCTTCACCATTGCAGGATAAGGATCCGGTCCAACGGCTGAACCCAGCATATAATAAGTAGTTTCATAATTTTCAATCAAATCTTGTAATGCCACATCCACTGCATCTTTTAAGGTTCTAGTTCCTGAAGTAACAGGAATTACCTTTGCACCTAAAAGTTCCATTCTAAAAACATTTAATGCCTGTCTTCGGGTATCTTCTTCCCCCATATAAATAATACATTCCATGTCAAATAATGCACATGCTGTAGCAGTAGCAACTCCATGCTGTCCTGCCCCAGTTTCTGCTATGATTCTCTTTTTACCTAATCTTTTGGCCAATAATACCTGCCCAATGGTGTTATTGATTTTATGAGAACCGGTATGATTTAAATCTTCTCGTTTGAGATAAATTTTCGCTCCGCCCATTTTTTGAGTTAACTTTTCTGCAAAATATAAAGGACTCGGTCTACCAACATAGTATTTATTATAATACTCCAGTTCCCTGATAAAATCCGGGTCATCCTTATACTTTTCAAAAGCTGCCTTTACCTCATCTAAAACAGTTTCCAAATTTTTCGGTACAAAGCGACCTCCAAACTCTCCAAAATATCCATTTTCATCTGGCAGTTTATACATTGCTTAACTCTCTCCTCTCAACTTGTCTCGCCTATGATTTTTAATATTCATATTCCTACCCGTTTTCCTACACTTTTTACTGGAAATATTGTATTGAAAACTTCTTAAACAAAACTTTTCGTAGTGTTTTTATATCGATAACCAATATCTAAATTTAAAATAAATGAATGTAGTTATCGATGAAATTAATCAACTTTAAATCATAATATTTAGTTTTAAAGTTGGTTCATTATAAATAGGAAATTACTATACTTTTATAGTATAAAGAACACGCTGTAAAGTTGTCAAATACTATTGGCAAAAAATTAATTTTGTGTCACAATATATACGCACAAAGAATACTCTACGGGCTTAATCAAGGATAAAAATATCGATAACCAATATCGAAATTAAAATAAATAAATGTTGTTATCGATGAAATGAACCAACTTTAAATCATAATATTTAGTTTTAAAGTTGGTTCATTATAAAAATGTTACGCAAATAAAATACTATAAACAGCAAAAATACGAGGTGAAAACTATGCAACTTGTTAAAAAAAACAAAGCATTGATATTATCGGTTTTATCCGTTTCTATACCTGCAATTACCGAAATGAGTTTAAATACACTGGTAGGTATTGCAGACACACTTATGATCAGTTACATCATTGGCAAAGAGGGTCTTGCGGCTGCCGGATATGCAAATCAGATCATATTTACAATCATTTTGGTCTTTTCATCTTTTAACATTGGCGCTACTGCTATGATTTCCAGAAGTTACGGGGAGAAAAATTACCTCAGGCTCAATCAGGTACTTGGTCAAAATCTATCATTAAATATCATCATAGGTATTGCCATGACTATTTTTTCATTGAGTCTTGGGCATAGAATGATGACTATTTTTGAGACATCTCATACGGTATTGGAGATGAGTGTTTCATATTTCTATATCGTTTCTTACAGCCTTGTTTTTATGTTTATATCCTTTGCGGCAGGCGCCAGTTTAAGAGGAGTAAGCGATACCACGACACCAATGCTGGTAACGGGCATTACCAATCTTTTAAATATTGCAGGTAATTACGTTTTGATGACAGGTTTTTGGATTTTCCCTGAAATGGGAATAGACGGCGCTGCCCTTTCTACTACCGTTTCCAGAGGGATAGGCACTGTATTATATATCATTGTTCTCTTAAAAGGCAGCCATCATCTTCAATTGTTTTTTACTAACTTAAAAATGTCATTGGAAATTATAAAACCCCTTTGGCGTTTAAGTTATACTGCTGCTATAGAACAATTTTTGCTTCAAATATCTTTTGTAGTAATAAGTATTTTTGTCTCCTATTTGGATACAACGGCAGAAGCAGCTTTTAGAATTCTGCTAAATATTGAATCCCTGTCATTTATGCCGGCATTAGGCTTTTCAATTGCTGCAGCATCATTAGTAGGAAAAGCCTTAGGAGAACAAAATCAAGATAAAGCGCTGCATACCGGATATATTGCCTGTGGACTTGGCATTTTGTGGGGAATTTGTATCGGCGCTATTTTTGTAGTCTTTCCAGCATTTATCATAAGAATATTTACATCGGATATAGATATTATAAAAGAATCCATTGCTGCCATGATCATTGCCGGCATTGACCAGCCTTTTCTAGCCTTTATGGTGATTATTTCCGGGGCATTAAGAGGAGCAGGAGATACCAAAACCGTAATGGTTTATAACTCTCTCCGCCTCTGGCTGATGTTCGTACCTCTGTCATATATTTTCATTGTCTATCTAAATCTTGGTGTAAAAAGTATATGGACGATAACCAATATCTAAATTTAAAATAAATGAATGTAGTTATCGATGAAATTAACCAACTTTAAATCATAATATTTAGTTTTAAAGTTGGTTAATTATAGCAACTGCGGCATTTATACTATGAACTGTGAACTGTACTCACTTACCATTCTATCTTTTCCCAAATCTTTTGATAAACTTTAGGAAGTGGATAGTTTTCAATCTCTTCTTTACCGACCCACTCATGCTCCTGTCCAATGTGTCCTTGATAAAGTGCTTCACACATGTAGAGGTGCATATCCCAATCCATATGCGTAAAAATATGCCGTACGGTTCCTAACTTTTGAACATGTTGTACCGGTATATTCAAATCGTCTAACATTAATTTTAATGTTTGGTCATCCTGGGATGGGTGCCCTTCTTTTCCCATAAATCCCCACATTCCCCCTACCAAACCGTTGGAGGCATTTTTTATAAGTAAAATTTTTTCTTCACTGCGTATGACACAAAACACCATATGCATTCGTTTGGGCTTAACTTTTTTGGATTTTATCGGCAGTTTTTCCTGAATTCCTTTTTGCCGTGCTGCACATTGATGATATAGTGGACAAACCAGACACAGCGGTGATATAGGTGTACAGATTAAAGCCCCCAATTCCATCAAGCTTTCTGTAAATTCAGATGCATATCCGCTTGGAATATACTCCTTCACCTTATCTTGTATATACCGCACCGTTCCCGGCTGGGCAATATCTTCCTTTATATCTAAAATACGAGAAAACACGCGTAACACATTACCGTCCACTGCAGGATATGGAAGGTTATAAGCAATACTCAAGATTGCTCCTGCCGTGTAGGGGCCAATTCCCGGAATTTTTTTTATTTGTTCCATGTTATCTGGCAAAATACCGCCATACTTTTCCCATACCATTTTAGCCCCTTTATACAGATTGCGAGCCCGAGAATAGTATCCTAGACCCTGCCAATATTTTAATACCTCCTGTTCTTCTGCCTGTGCCAACTCTTTTACAGTAGGAAACCGGTCAATAAAACGGTTATAATATTCTATGACTGTATCTACACGCGTTTGTTGAAGCATAATTTCCGAAACCCATATTTTATACCCATCTTTTGTCTTTCGCCAGGGAAGGTCTCGCTTGTTCTTTGCAAACCACTCTAATAAATTTTGTTGAATCTTTTGTTTTATATTCACATCTTTTTCTTCCATCACTAATATCTTCTCCCTAACGCTAGATTTTAATCTTAATCTTAATCTAAATCTTAATCTTATCCTTAGCAAATGTAAAGTGAAATTATTTGACATAAATGTTAGATATATAGTGTCAATCCTGTTACCATAAGAATATATTATTAGTGAAAAGAACATAAGATTATACCGGAACATAGCGTTCTACTAAAATGTGTGAGGTGAATATATGTATGCCTATGTCCACAAGAGAACTTTTTGCAAGAATGATTCGATGTGAAGCTGAAGGTGAAAGTATTGAAGGCATGAAAGCCGTTGCTACCGTATGTATGAACAGGGTACACATCGCTTACGGCGAATATCAAAGAGTAAATCAAGGTGACTTAAGAAAAGTCCTTGAACAAATGTGTCAGTTTTCGTGCCACAAAACCGTTATTGGTGGACAATCCAATCCACAAAATGTATGGTCTCTGCCCCCAGAAGAAATTCACTATGAGATTGCTGACTGGGCATTGGCAGGAAATAAAGTTCCCGTGGTAGGAGAGTGCCTGTGGTATATGAACCCGTATAGTCCACGGTGCCCAAGATTTTTCCCTTACAATAGAACGGGATACTGGCATCATAGAATCCATGACCACTGTTTCTATAAGCCCACACGGCTTTATGCAGAAACGTAATTTTAAGATTAAGGTTGAGATCAGAAATGTTTAAGCTTCACTCGCAAACACTGAAATACCCTAATTACATTTTCTTATTATCGGTATAGTATCAAAATAATAAAATTTAGGAGGAGATATAATGTTTAATTACACACAACAACAGCTAGGTCCATTTTATCAAATGCCTGAAAGGCAGAGAATGGAATATCCCGAATATCCGGAGGCTTATAGACCATTAGTACCGGGATATCCACCTAGCGAAATGCCGCCTACCGGCATGCAGCCCACTTATCCAATGTATCCGACCTATCCAACGTATCCAACTTATCCACCCTCTCCTGGATATCAACCTCCGTATGGTCGTCCAATAGAGCAGCCCCCTATTATTCCACCGGATGTGGGTTTCGAAGAGGGACCACCTACTACCACAGATATACGTTATACGCCAGCTTATTTGAAAACGCAAATAGGTAGAAGGGTAAAAATTGAATTTTTAATTGGTACAAATATGCTTGTTGATAAAGAAGGAACATTAGTGGATGTTGGTATTAACTATGTCATTATTCGTGAAGCAGAAACGGATGATCTTTTATTATGTGACTTGTACTCTATCAAGTTTGTTAAACTCTACTATTGATTTGTTTAATGTAAATGCTAATGTAGTGATAGAATAATAAAAATCGGCTCGCGAGCCGATTTTTATTATTCTATCACTATTTCCGTTAATTTTCGCTGGAACATTCCCTTTATAATGGTCATTATTTTCTTTTACCCATTGTAAATGCCCTATCTCTTCAGCAACTTCCATCTTGAATCTCGTCATAGCATCATAACTTTCTGGAATTAAGAGTCTTGATTTTCTAGATCCACCAGCCATCATTTATCACCTCAATTGTATATCTTTTCACTAATTAAAATTCATTTTTCTAATGTTATTTCTTTATCGTTGCGATTATAGTATTTGCGAATTTTGGACTTTTTTACATAGTAAATACTGCCGTATTTCCCGGGAAATTCACACATTACGTTTTTCTGCCTATTTTTTTGTCAACAATTGAGTGACTTCTTCCGGCGAAATAGTAGTGATGCAGGTTCCGGTAGCTATCTCAAATCCTGCATGGTGAGACACTCGAGGAACCAATTCTATATGCCAGTGGTAATAGTTACCTGTAAATTTGTATGGGGCAGTATGTAGAACAAGGTTATAGGGAAATTCTCCCAATGTCTTTATCATCATTTGCATTGTATTTTTAAAAATATCCGCGAGCGACATTAATATTTGATCACTTGCAAAACAAAACATTTCCTGGTGCTCTAAAGGGATCATCCACATTTCATAAGAAAACCGGGGTGCAAAAGAAGCTACGGCAACAAAATGATCATTTCTACAAATCATTCTTTCCCGGCAGTCCAATTCTTTTTTTATAATATCGCAAAATATGCACCTGCCTTCATTTTGATAATATTTTAGAGCTCCCTCCATTTCCTGCTCTATCCTTTGAGGTACAAAGGGAAGTGCTACAATCTGGGAGTGAGAATGCCGGAGGGAAGCGCCGCCGTTTTTGCCATGATTTTTAAAAATCTGGACATACTTTATGTCATTTAGCTGCGAAAGTTCAATAAACCTTTTTTTGTATACAGACAGTACATCAAATATTTTGTCGGTATTTAGATGATGTAGTGCTTCGCTGTGGAAACGTGTTTCTATCACAACCTCGTGTATACCCGTCGCTTCGCATGTCGAATAAAATAATGTATTCTCATACATTAAACCATCCTGCGCACATACCGCAGGATATTTGTTGGGAACCACCCGCAATTCCCATTCACCGTCATTTTCTATCCTCATGATTTCATTGGGCGTCATATGTTCATTTCCGGGACAAAAGGGACAAAGGCTCTTATCATCCTGTTCACCAAATTGATAAGGCCGTCCGACCCTCTCCTGTGCAATAATCATCCATTCCCCGGTCACTACATCTCGTCGGAATTGTGACACAGCAAAACCTCCAGTTTAGATCAATTAATAATTAGTCAATAAGTTCACGGTCCACAGTAAAAGCTATTAAATCGTTTACTACTGTGAACTGAGAACTGTTAACTGTGAATTATAGAATGTGACTTGGGGACGGGTATCACGCACATTTGCTTTTTAATGTGACATGAGAACCGTCCGAAACCACTGAAAAAGTCCGATTTAACAGGATTCTGTAAAATCTTTTTTGCAACATATATATTTATTAGTATAGCATTTGGTAAAGAGAAATAAAACTATAAAGTTTGATTATTATATCCGTAATAAGGCGAGAATATTTATTTAACTAAAGGCAACAAGTAAAAAACCCCGATGTAAATAACATCTCAGAGTTTGTTCTTTTTATAATCATTCATTCTCTTGTACCGGGTAATTTGGTCCTGCTTGCTAGCCATAGACTGGTTTAATGAAACCATCATGTCAAGGAGCATCTTTTTATATGCATCTTTATTTTGCAGTTCCATAAGCTTTATTTTTTCTGTTATTTCCTGTATCGCTTTTATTGTTTCCTGCATTATCTTTAAATCCATATGTTTAGAAAGAATTTGTGGAAAACTGCTCCCTATAGGAGACTTTTTAGCTAACTCGTAATGCCTATTAAACAATTCATCCAGTTGGTTGGTTTTTTCAATAAGTACCTGTTTATCCTGGCTTAAGGATAAAAAATCATTCAGCTGTTTTTTAGCGATAGCCTCTGACTGTTGGTAGGTCAATTGATATATCTTCTGTAAAGCCACATGCTTTTCTTTTATAATATCTAATAGTTGATGTGAAAGGGATTGAATATCCATAGCCTATCTTTTAACCTTTTTTGGCTGATTTCATTGCTTGTGCCCATGTGTTACGAAGTTCACGGGCCAATGAGATCATTTCCCTTATAATATTGGGATCTTTCTTAGTATTTGCCTGCAATAAGGAATTAAATATAAAATCATAGATACTGTATAAATTTTGGGCTATAGGGTACTCCATATTCAACGTGCTCATTAGCTCAGTAAAAATGTCTTGTGCTCTTACAACAGCATTATGAGCTTTTTCAACCTGTTTCATTTGTATAAAAATAATTGCCTGATTCATAAATTTAATAGCACCATCATAAAGCATTAATGTAAGTTCCTCAGGAGTTGCTGTCATCACGGCAGACTCGAGATATTGGTTAGGCTTGACAACATTCGTGCTGGATGGCCTGCTTTGTACACCATTTGGCAATACAGTATTTATGATAGGCGCAACCTGATTTTCACTCTTGTCATTTCCCTTTATTTCCTTTTGGATCTGTGAATTTTTAGCAAACTTTTGGTAAGCAGCATAAGGGTTGTTCATTGCCATTCATTACACCTCATTTTCCAATTTTCTTATCAAAAAAATACCCATAAGCTTGTATACCAGATTTGAAATAACCTTCTGTCAGTGCTTTTTTCCCGATATTCATTTGATGAATAGATTGCTCGGCTTCCCTTTTCTGTTTCTTTAATTTATCAATATTTTCCTGATCTATTACATATATTTCTTTTAGTTTTGATTGAATTCTTTCTTTTATCCCGCATATTTCCATGTATTCTTCAGTATCATGCCTGATGCCGGACTGGTATTCGGTCATGACATTATCAATCACGTCAATTTGATCCATCAGGATTTGTCTGCCTTCCAGCAGGGAAGCCAAAAGAGATTGGTCGCTGTTGGCAATTGCAGCAGCCTGATCGTTTGTATTGTCAGCCATTTGTTCTAATAGGTTCATTTTTTGTATTAACAAATTAAGATATTGGTTATTTTTTGATTCCAAGATACACAACCACCCATGCCATCATTTATTGTTATATTAGTCATCAGCCCATCTGCTGGCTAATCCATGCCGATTGGCTGTTCATCCTGCTTAACGCTTCTTCCATTGCTGCAAATTTTTGATAGTACCTCTCTTCTTTTTCCTGCAATTTCACAAGCAATGTGTCTATTAATGAATCTTTTTCTGCAATAGCGGTGTTCATAAGATTGTTTGTATCTGTCAAATCACCGGCAATTCCGGCTTTTTCAAGCAGTATCCCTTTTTTGCCGCTGCTGTCCCTTGTTGTTCTTATATTATTTTCAATGATATCATACAATCTGTATATAATCCCGTTTTCCTCATACCTCTCTTTTCTTTGTGCAGCTGTCAAATCCGGAGAATAAGCAACATCCGACTCTTGTGTAAAAAGTTGGATCACCTGTTCCGGCGAATTTTTAATAGCCTCTTTCAATTTATTTTCATCAATGATAAGTTTGCCCATATCCTGGTATGACCCGGTGGTAATACCAATCGAGGCCAAATTATAGGACAGTTTTGTGTTTGAATCGCCGGAAGTGGTATATATGCTATCATACATGGCTCTTCGCATGTCATTTGTGATATTCCCCAATATGCTGTCACGATAAAGCATCCCGGCTTTTGCTTTTTCTTCCCACAGTTTTATGTCATTTTCAGTCATTTCTTCTTTTTGCGCATCGGTAAGCGGCAGATAATCCCTGTTTCTTTTCTCGTTATACTCATTGTTAATGGTGCTTATAATTTCATTATATTTATCCACAAAGCCCTTGATAAGATTATAGATTCCATCGGTATCCTGTTCCAATGTAATGGTAGTACTTGCCCCGGTTTTACCTTTTAACGTATAAGTAACGCCGTCGATTGTAAAAGTATTGCTCTTGCTGGTGGACGTTTTGCCGTCCAGAGTAAAACTGGCATCCTCTCCTCCGGTAAGCTTATTATCTACGAGGTTAAGCTGGGTCGCCGAAACAAATCCGCTCCCGTTATCTGTGACAGTGATGTTATTCCCTGAAAGCCCCGTTTCCTTTGCATTAATGGTAAATTTATCCAAAAATGGGCTATAACTCATTTTAACGCCTGCATTGCTGGAATTGACCCGGTTAATGAGTGTATTCAGCGTCTCATTTTTTTTGGCGGTAATGGTTACTCCATTAATGGTAAGTGTCAGTTCATCATTATTAGCACCGCCAAAAGTAATCGAACCGGCAGTCAATTTTGCACTTACCGTTTCCAATGTGTCATTCAGGCTGATTGTACCGTTGGCCCCTCCACTGACCGCCGCACTGCTCTCAGCTTTTGCCGCCACTGCAATTTTACTAACGGTAAGCGTGTGACTTGTACTGATAACTCCGGCGCCTCCTATGGCTGTAGCCACATCAGGATCTGAAGAAGTCTCATTATATTTTGCATAAGCAGACTGGGATCTCATATTCGTCTCAGGCTTTAATATGTCAAAGTATTCATCTTTAAAACTTCTTAAAAGATTTGTAATAGACCGGTAATCCTCTTTTTTCCATTCAAGAAGCTGCTTCTCCTGCTTAACCTTGTCTACCTTCATTTGTTCAACCTGCATTAGTTGTTTAATGATGCTTTCAGTATCTATTCCTGATGAAAGTCCCGTAAGCCTGAGCGTTGTATTATACACACTGGATATGCTGCTTGCCATTTGATACCCCTCCTTGCGGTCGTATTTTCCCATTGATTGTCTGGAAATTTTAAAATTTTTCCTCTTGATTTATTTATCGGAAATTGTCATAAAAAGTTTAGTACATATTAACCCCTATGTTCCCATGAGTTCTGTCCGTGACTTCTAGTCTTTACAGGATTTTTTCACTGGAGTGATGTTTGAATATGGAGTACTCATAATTCCTGTTCGTCCTTGTCGTCAACATCTCTACCGTTAGAAATGTTACTTGCGTTCTTGCTAATCTCAACATATCTTGAAAGCTCCTCCTCAAGATACTGCAAAATCAAGAAAATCATCTCAGACGGGTCCTTGCCGTTGGTGTGATAGCTTGTAAAGCAATCATAATAAAGCTCATATTTCATTAGTACTTCATAAATATATGCATTTACTCCAGAGGCTTACCCGGAATCATTAATACTATCAACAATTCCGTTTTTATCCCGTCATTTTAAGTCGGTGTGAATATTTTCGTAAAATGTTCTACCATAAGTGTCGATGTGAGCCTTTAATGAATCATGTTTTAAAGATTCATAATGGACTACGTCAAAATAATAAGGCAAGGGCAATTCTTCATTAAGCATAATACTTAAAGCATTTACTGTATCTATTGTTATGTTTGTACCATATATAACCAAGTCTATATCTGAACCCCTTTTATAATTTCCCATAGCTCGACTCCCAAAAATTGCAGCCTTTTCAATCTCTGGCCATCTAGACAAGGCATGAATGATTAATTCAAAACTCTTTTGTGATATACCAAATCTCATATTTTCTCTCCCAAATCCTTGTATACCTGAGTTATAGCTTTGTAATAACTATTTTTAATTTTTGTAACTGCTAATTTAAAACGCTCTTCATCATATGTATGAGCCATGAGATTTCGTTTTTCTAACATATCCATCCAAACATCTCCATCTTCAATTAATCCATAGTGAAAAGCTGCTTTGATAACTTCTCTAGGGAAGTTTGCTGAAACCTCTTGGGATTCCAGATAATCCTTTAATGTTTTCCATGCTAATTCAAAGGTATACTCAAATCTCTGGATAAGTCCTTCCTTTTCAAGAACACTTAAGTTTTCAAAATCCAAAATTGCTGAATGGAACTGACTATATGCCTTTTTAAAATTTTCAAATCTCTTTCTCCATCGGATATCTTTTTGGTTCATTCTTTTTTCTACTCCTTTACCAATATTAACGACCCATTGCGTTTTACTAGATGGGTGTTTAGCCATCAGCCCCCTATTCTACTCGGTTTTCAGAAAGAGTTTTTACAACTTATTCTTGTCATCATCAAGAATTATATAAATTTTACATAAAAGCCCTGACAAGTCATGTGAAATATCTAGTGCGTTCCATATAGATTTGTATTTATTATATACAAAATTGGCTTGCTAACGCAAGCCTACCATTATTACGCTTGGATTAGAATATTACCTTTGTGGTATTCTGTCTTTTTATCCCTTAAAAAAATCCTTTATTGCATTACAAGCATCTTTTAATGCTTTCTTAGGTATTTGTGCTAAAACTTCATTTAGCCATTGATATTTTTTATTACATTCCTTGCTTCAAGAATTTTGCCGGATTTTTAGCAAAATTCAAGAACTGTCCCCGGTTTAATACATATCTAAATAAGCTTATAATTTTCTTTTATCCACCGTTCTGTCTTATAAATCCCTTCTTCCAAACTTATCTGCGGTTCCCAATTCAAAAGTTTTTTAGCCTTCTCATAGTTACAAAGAAGCTTCATAATCTCACTTTGAGGATGTATATGAGGAACATGTGTTATTTTCTCTCTAGCCTTTGCAATAAGCATTGCAAGCTCATTGATAGATATGTCTCTCCCCAAACCTGCATTGAGAATTTCTCCATTTGCTTTATTCGAGTAACCTGCTTCCACTACAAACCGCGCACAGTCTTCTACATATAAGAGATCTCTTGTCTGGGTCCCGTCACCATAAATATTTAATACTTCTCCCGACAAATATCTTTTGATAAAGATAGCCACCACACCACCTTCACCACCTGTTTTCTGGAATGGTCCATATGTATTAAAGGGTCTTACAACTACTGCAGGTAATTTGTATGCATACCAGTAAGAAAGCACCATGTTTTCTCCTGCAATCTTGCTTCCGGCATAAGGAGAAACCGGCTTTATGGGATGTCTTTCTGTAATCCCGTTTTCGTCGGTGGCCCTGTCATATACCATACATGTACTCATAAACACTATCTTTACATCATATTTTCTGCACTGTTCCAGTACGTTAAATGTCCCTACCGCATCGTTTTCAAATGTAGTCCTGGGGTCATCAATACTATCCTGTACATTAATACTGGCTCCCAGGTTGTAACAAATATCAAACCGGTTTGTAAATAACTTGTCCAGTACATTGATATCTTTAATATCACCTTTTACAAACTCCATAAAATTTTTATGATTCATGAATTCCGAAATATTTTCAATCCTGCCGTTGGATAGGTCATCTAATATCCAGACCTTATGTCCATCATCTAAAAGTTTTTTAACAACCCATCGTCCGATAAATCCTGCACCACCGGTTACTAATATATTCAAGCTTATCTTCCTTTCTATCACTAAATTTCTTAAGTTCACAGGCGACCTGCAATTGTGAATTACAAACTATTTTATTCTAAAAAAACAGGTATTACCCTATTCTATATTTACCGACGATTTCTTTTACACTCTGTATAACATATTCTACATCTTCGCTTTGCATCTTAGGAAACAAGGGAAGGGTTATCATCCCATCGTAAAGCTTTTCGGCATGAGGACATAGACCCTTTTGATAGCCGAGTTTTTGGTAATAGGGATGGTAATATACTGGAATGTAATGCACATTTACCCCTATATTTCTACTCCGTAACTCTTGAAAAATCTCTTTTCTGCCTACTGCTAACTTTTGTAATTCCAGCTGTATAATATATAAATGCCAGGCAGAAATAGTCTGTGGAAGTTGATAAGGGATAACGATTCCTTCTATATCTTTAAAAGCATCGTTATATTGTTTTACATACTTCCTTCTCTTTTCCAAAAATAATTCCAGCTTTTTCAACTGACTTATACCTAAAGCAGCCTGGAAATCTGTAATCCTGTAATTATATCCTAAAAAATGCTGTTCATAATACCATGGCCCTTCATCCTTCGTCATTTTTTCAACATCTCGCGTAATTCCATGGGTTCTAAATATTAGTAATTTCTCATATAATTCTTTACTATTTGTTGTAATAGCTCCACCTTCACCCGTCGTAATGTGCTTAACAGGATGGAAGCTAAAAGTTGTCATATCTCCGATGTTGCCAATTTTTTTTCCTTTATATTCGGCACCTAGTGCATGGGCGCCATCTTCAATTACCATTAAATCATATTCTTTTGCAATCTTTATAATCTCGTCCATGTCACAGGGTTGCCCGGTAAAATGCACTGGAATAATTGCCTTTGTCTTTTTGGTAATATTTTTTCTAATTCCATCAGGATGAATATTATATGTAGCGGGATCAATATCTGCAAAAACAGGTTTTGCTCCCATATATAGGACACAATTGGCTGAAGCTGCAAATGTTATAGGTGAAGTAATTACCTCATCCCCTTCTTGAATGCCCGCTGCAAAACAAGCCGCATGAAGTGCTGCAGTACCATTGGCTATGGCTACTGCATACTCAGCTCCTGTCACCTCTTTAAGCTTTTCTTCAAATTGCTTTATCTTAGGGCCAGTAGTGAGATAATCACTCTTTAATGTTTCAATCACCGCCTGAACATCATCCTCATCAATCCACTGTTGCCCATAAGGAATAAAACTTCTCATACTTTTTCTCCTTACCAAATTAAACTTAAGATGCATCAATCTACTATAGCTCGTGCCAGAATTTCTCTTGCAACCCGCTGCGTGCCGTAGCCGTCTACCAACTTTTGATTTTGATTGGCTAAATAACATCTTCTATTATAATCATTGCATAAGGACTTTAATTGATTTATAAAAGGTTTCTCTTTCAGTTGATGATACCAGCCTAAAGATTGCATATAACCGAGTTCATCAAATTTTTGGACTAACTGCTCCTGGTTGTCTGCCATGATCAATGCAAGAGCAGGTGTACCGCAGGCACATAGCTCATAAAGTGTACTTCCTCCTGCGGATATGGCTATATCAGAACAGAGCATAATCTCTGACATGTATTTTACATTCTGATATAAAACTAAATTGGAATAATGCTTACTCAATTCTTCCAATTGCTCAATATTTTTAAATCCTCCGCCAATGACCACATTTAATTTAATATTTTTAAAATATTCATCACTTAGAATCCACTGTGCTATTTTGAGACTCAGATGATATGGATCTGTTCCACCCGTGGTAATCATAATTTCTTTTACTTCATGATTTATAATTCTTTTAGGAAGATTCCTGAATTCATCCCGTATAAGGTTATATTTCAGTCCTAAAAGCATTAATTCATTGTCGGAATATTTTATATATTTTTCATATTCCCCGGTAAGATTTCCATTGATAAGAATATCCACAGGATATACAAATCTGTTTAAATCATCGATGTATGCTATTCTCCTAAGATGAGGCCTTAAAGCTTGAAAATACATCTCGTCTACCAAATAGGTATCGACAATTAATAACTCTATATCATACTTGGCAATAAGACGGATTAGTTCGGATGTTTCCCAATAAAAGTCCGATATTCCTATGTCATTTGAAGACGTTTCATGAGCTAACCGAATAACGTTAAAGCTCTCATCCGATATCTTGTTAATACCTTCCTGTATCCTGCTAAAAAAATATATTGTACATCCTGCATTTTTAAACTCTTTCGCCAGGGATATACAACGCATGACATGACCCATCCCGATTTCAATTCCGCCATCTACTCTAAAAGCGATATTCATAGGCTTCACCCGCTGTCTGCTATACATGCTTTTGTACAATATCCTGATTAATAGACGCTACCTCCGGATGGGCATCAAGATATCGGATAATTTCATCAATGGTAAAGCAGGTTCCTTCTTCATAAAGATTATTATAAATATTAGAAACTACCTCAAAATCTTCAGGGGTATCTACACATAAGCGATAATGTGGTCTTTTCCATTCTTCCTTGGCCACCAACTTTGAAACTGAAAATATCTCAGGATGTCTATACATATATAAAGTCACATGCTCCCTATACATCTCTTTATGAGCAAGTTGGTTAGCTTTCATTAAAGCTTCTTTAGTGAAAATCTCTGCATCAAAACCCCTTGCAAAAGTGTCAGGAACATCTACTCTCATGTAATCTACGTTACTACTTACAAATTTTCCTACCAGTTCATCAATTACTTCCGCTGAAACCAACGGACAATCACCTGTTACACGAATGATGTAGTCTCCTCCAATAGCTTTTACTGCGTCTACATATCTTCTTAGGACATCTTCCTCACTCCCACGGAACAAAACAGCATCTGTATTTTGAATTTTTTGAGCTAAAATATCATTTTCAGTATTTGCAGATGTTGCGACTATAATTTTATCAATGGTTCTAGCCTTTTTTAACCTTTTAACAATGTGTTCAATCATCGGGATTCCGCAAAGTTCCTTAATAACCTTTCCTGGTAAACGCTCTGATCCTATTCTAGCCTGTATAATACATACTACCTCTTTTTTCATGCTAGCAGTCCCCTTGTGTTTGCATATTGAACTACTCTCCAACAATTTTTAGTAACTCTTTAAATCTATGTTCATAAGTATGTTGATTTTTAACTTTTTCATACCCATTTCTTATAATAGTTAGTCTCTCATCTTCATGCGCTAAATAATATTCTACTTTTTCTCTTAAATCTTCCATATTGTCAAACACAACTAGATCCTTTCCTATTTCAAAGCATTTATCTAAATCTGATTTATAATTAGTAATTAAAAACCCCCCACTTCCAAGAACATCAAATACCCTCATCGGTAATCCGCTTTTAAACATTATTCTTGTTAAATTCAAATTTATTTTACTAATTTTAAACACTTTAGGCATCACATCAAGATGATTTGCTACTCCCATATAACGTCCTGTAAATTCAGAAAAATTTTGTTCACCATATAAATTAACAGAAAAATATTCAGACAAATACTTTAGTGTGTTTTTTCGTTCTTCTTCAATGCATTTTCTTGCCAAAAAGTTACCTAATATTTTCTTTTTACTTATAAAATCAACTTCTATATTTAGATTTACATGCTGCTCAAAAGATTTAAGAATTTCATCCGTAATTATATCTTCAATAAAATAATATCCATTAAACGTCAGTTGCGTTTGTATTAATGCATCAAGATATCCCTTTAAATAGTCATTAAGGTAACTGTAAACTTGATTATACTCATTGTGTGAACATAAAGAACCCACAAAACTAACATCACACTGGTAATAATTGATATCTTCCTGAGATATTTGGATTTTGTCAAGCCTCTTTACATTTGCTGCTTGTATCAAATGATAAACATTTTTTACACCCATATCTTTAAGTTCTTCCACAAAATTATTATCATGGATAAAAACAAAATTACAATCATTAAAAATTTCTTTCGAATATAATTGATAATTTGGAATATCTACAGTCCAAGATATGTACTTTATTCCCCATTGATTACAAAGATGAGAAATAAAGGCATAAAAATTAATAGAGAAAATAGTATCCGGATTAATATCTCTAACTGTTTGCAACAACAATGGAATATTTGTTATATCTTCTGAATATTTGTACACTTCATGTCCCAGATTTTTCAATGCTTCTATACAGTCATCTGCAATAGTAACATGTTTTATAAACAAGCATTTCACTACTTTCACCTTCTGTTCATTTGTATAAAAATCATTCATATCTTATCCCATGTAATTGGCTCATTTTTTTTTATATCATTTTGTGCTACTCTTCCTACCACGATATCAAAATATTTTGGCATAAGCCCTATTCCTGGCCGTAAAACAGCAAGCATATCTTCTGTAATGATAGTACCTTTTGGAATGTCTGTCTTTGCAAAGATGCTTCTTCTTCCTCGTCGATGATGTATTTCTTCTACTTGTGCTAATGCTTTGACAGGGGAACCGATAGCTTTTTCCGTATCCCTGATGGCTTTTACCATAGCCTTTAACTCATGCGGTTCTATGGCAAATTTATGATCCGGTCCTTTCAGTTTGCGGTCCAGTGTAAAATGTTTTTCAATCACTTTAGCCCCCCTGGCAACTGCAGCAATGGGAACGGTCATGCCTAAAGTATGATCTGAATACCCTATAGGGACCTGAAATGCTTGTTTCATAGTATCCATCGCTGCAAGATTGACTTCTTCCACAGGCATAGGATAGCTGATACCGCAATGAAGCAATACGACTTGTTCATTCCCCTGTCCATAAATAGCCTGTAATGCCTCTTCAATTTCCCCCATTGCAGCCATTCCTGTTGATAAGATAATTGGCTTTTGTTTTTTGGCAATATATTTTAAAAAAGGAATATCCACCATCTCAAAAGAAGCAATTTTGTAACATTCCATACCTAATGCGTCCAATTCTTCTACTGCATCATAATCAAAAGGTGTGGATAAAAACATGATTCCTTTTTCATCTGCATACCTTTTCAGTTCGGTCTGCCATTCTCTCGGAAGTTCCAACCCTTTATACAACTCAAAAAGGGTAGGTACTCCTTCATACTCCTGTCCCAATTGCATAATAGGATGAGAAGTATTCGCCGCTATCTTATCTGCTGTAAAGGTCTGAAACTTCACAGCATCCGCCCCCGCTTCTACAGCCACATCGATGAGCTTCTTAGCCTGTCCCAGATCCCGGTCATGATTGCTGCCTGCTTCGGCAATGATAAAACAGGGATAATTGTCTCCTATGAACCTATTACCAACCTTTATCTTTCTCATATATTCTCTCTCCTATCATAAGTTCCTTTAAAATATATCTCGTACTACAAAATTACTTTAGCTTATTTTAAAAATTTTTCTACCTCATACAGGTTTCGAACTATAAAATCAGCCTCATAATCTTCATTTAAAAAAATATTTATAAAATCTCCCTGTTCTCTTATGATGCGAATGGTTAATATCCCTAATTGTTTCGCAGCATAGAAATCCTTATTGGGATTATCCCCGATATAGACCATTTCATTAAATAGCAGCTCGAGTCTTTGAGACATTTCTATATAGGGTGCTTTACTGGGTTTCCAAAATTCTTTACCATAATCATCCGTCACAATCATTTCATCAAAATATTTTTCTATACCCAATAACTTAATTTTATTCCACTGTACATAATATAACCCATCCGTAATCAAACCTAATTTATACTTACCTAAGTTACTCCTCAAAAAAGTTTCCGCATCTTCATATAAATGAAGCTTTGGCCTGGCCCTTCTATATAGTTCGACTAAAGCAGAAATATCTTCTTTAAACGCATATTGTTCACAAATAATATCAAAAACTTTTCCTCTGCCTTGCTTATATAAAATATCTATCATTTGCTGATACAAAACTGTACTGTCCAATACATACTTATGGGATAAATATAGCGCTACTTCTTGAAAACCTCCGTATACAAAATCCTTTTCATTATATAAAGTATCATCCAGGTCAAATACAATTCCTTTCATATAAATACCGCCTCATCATATCTGAGCATGGTAATTTCTTTGAACTGACCAATCAAAGGTTCTACTTTTTCCCCCATTGCCATCTTCTTTAAAATCGTTCCATAATCCACTCCTGCCTCAAAGGTTAAAGGAACCCCTCCACCTACTCTGGGATTAATCTCTATAAACTTAATATCTCCCTGTGCTGTCTTGATACACTGTATTGTAATAGGGCCTATCGCCCCCAGTTTCTCACATACATCTACTGCTGCATCAATGATTGCAGCATCCTTGCATGTCCTGGATTTTGATACTTCTCCAGCCCTGACTTCCAACCGTTCTCTTGGAACAACTGAAACCGGCCTGCCGTCCATGCCGCAAATGCAGTCTATTGTGTACTCTTTCCCTTCTACAAATTCCTGAACAATAGGTTTTTTTATCCTGTTAAAATAAAAATACAATTCCTCCGTATTGTTTACCTTAAAAGCTTGCTGGCTTCCCATTCCTGTTCTGGGCTTTATAAACAGTGGAAAATTATATCCTTCTTCCAAGGATATATAACTTTTAGGAGTGTTGATATCATGCTCTAAAAAGAATTTATATGTTGCCCATTTGTCGTTGCATGTAGCCAATACGGTTTTATTGGATAACATCAAAAAAGTTCCTATAGCTTTTAATTGCTTGCGATAAGCATCTAATAAAATAAATTCTTGCTCATATAATGGAAGTATAATATTAACTTTTTCTTTTTGACAAATGTCAAGTAATTTATCAATATATGAGTCCTCACTAAATCTTACAGTCTGATAAAAACTACTTACAAAAAATCTTGCAGGTACAAGTTCAGAACAATCTATTCCAATCACTTCAAAGTGCTTTCTTAAATGTTTTATAAGCTGAACCCTTTTCCCTATAGCAGTAACCAATAATCGCATATAAAATCCTCTATTCTTAACGAAAGGTTATTTATCTGGAAACTAAATCCAAATACAAATTATTATAATTTTCTATCATTGCTTTTGTCGAAAAACATTTTTCATAAAACCCATAGGCAACCTCTACTAAAAAGTTAGTATCTTTTTTTAAAGTAGATAGAACTTGTCCTAAAATTGACATTAGCGAAGTAGCATCATTAGCTTTAAACAAATATCCAGTATGTCTATCATCAATAATCTCCTTAAATATAGGAATATTACTTGCAATAACAGGCACTTTTTCTCTAAAAGCTTCTAATACGGTAAGTGGTAATCCTTCACTATTGGAAGGCAAGACAAGGCAATCAAATTCTCTTAAATATTTGCTTGCATTTTGTTTATAACCATAGAACTTTACAAATTGTTCTACTCCATATTGTGCTGCACGTTCTTCTAAAACAGGAATTAAATCGCCTTCACCAATAAAAACACACACTGCCTTATGCGTCTTAACAATTTGATTAAACACATCTAATAAAAGAGATTGGTTTTTTCGTTCACAAACCGTACCGATACATCCAATAACCTTAAACCCTTTTTCTTTAAAACTTTTTATCTCTAATAATGTTTCATCACTGCCGCCAACATCTACATTACTTTCAGTTACACCATTATAAATAACTTTAATTTTTTCACTATCTACTCCTTTTTCTTCTAAAAGATTTTTATCACTTTTGGAGACAGCCACAATCTGATCCAATCCGTTCATAATGGTTATATCCATTTTTTCATGTAAAAGAGATTTATTAGTTCCCCAACCGTGCATTGTCTGGAGTACAGGAATATATTTCCTTTTGCCGGACCTTGCAATTACCCCGACAAACCCAGGAATTGCTGCATGAGCATGAATTATATCAATATTATTTTTATAAATTATATCTCTTGCTGCTCCGGCGACTTCAAGATTAAGATGAAGTTCCCGTTTGAACATAGAATCTATTTGATATATACATACACCATTATCTTTTAGACCTTCTATGTATTCATCGTAATTACAATATCCGGGCTCTGAAGTTTTGCCTGTAATGACCGTTACATGATACCCCATATTATGTTGGGCAAGTGCCAGTTCATAGATAATCCTGCCGGCCCCCCCCTGTAAAAAGGTTGTTAAATGTAATATATTCAATGGTAGACCTCCAAATACATAAATATAATTAACTCATAGTTCCTAACTGCAGTTTACCAACTCTATAATAAATTCGTTATGAAAAAACGAAATAGTTTTTGTTTCTTTTTAGTCCATTCTCATTTAAAAAGCTTATTATCCGTTCTCTCTCTATATTCCACATAGTAATAATTATATCATCACTTGTTATATTTCTCATAACTTCCTCAGGAGAAATAATAGGCAATCCATTCTTATTTTTCCCCCATGAGGTTTCATCAAAGTCAGTGAAGCATTTTACTATAGCTTGGTATTTTGGATCCCTCAATTCTTCTTCTAAATATCCTGCAAATTCTTTTATCCCCCAAATAATAACATTCTTTCTATTTTGAACATTTAAAAAGTTATTTTTTATAAATTCTAATTTGATTCTTAAAGAGACTTTGACTTGTTCTGTTCTTTTGACTTGACTTATTCCTTCACTTGGCGTAAATCTACATTTTACTAATATTTCCGGTATTTTATGCACTTTAAAGTTTCGAGTTAGCAGCCTACTAACAATCTCATAATCTTCTGCAGGGTAATACTTTTCATCATAGACTCCAATGATGTTAAAAATAGCTTTCCTAAACATTAATGTAGGATGGGCAAACATTGCCATAACGGTATAATTCTCTTTAATATCTTCATAGTTGCAAATACAATTGGAATAGTCCTGAAATCTTAATATCCCTTCGCCAAGGTTACCTTCTTCACAAAATATTTCAAACTGTGAACCCACAGCAACATAATTCATATTTGAATCCAGAAATTTTACCTGTTTCTCGATTCTATCTAATGTACATATATCACCACAGTCCATTCGTGCCACATATTCACAATCATTATCCAAATGATTAATTCCTTCATTTAGTGCAGCAACAATTCCTTTTTTGTTAGTGGAATTAACAATTTTTATCTTTTCAGTTCTGTCCCTGTGACTGTTCAATATATTTAAAGTATTGTCATCAGAATGGTCATTTACAATAATAAACGTGAAATCTTTATAAGTTTGATTTAAGATATTATTTATAGTGCAATTCAATAGATTTTCACCATTATATACCGGCATAAGTATATTAACCTTCAAAAATATCACCTTACTTTTTAGTTGTTTATAAAGCTAATGTATTAAATTATTTATATCTTTAATGATTACATTTATGTCAAATTTATTTTTAATAGTATCATACGCAGTTTCCTGCATCTTTTGAAGCATATTTTCGTTATTGACACATATAGTTATGTAATGGGCTAGTTCTTTGTAATTACCATCTTCAAATAAGAAACCATTTTTATCATGCTCAATTATCTCAGGAATCCCACCTACATTTGAACATATACATACTTTTGACATTGCCATCGATTCAAGTATACACAGCGGCAAACCTTCTGTATGTGAAGATAATACAGTAATATAACTGCTATTTAATATATTATCTATATCGTTCCTAAATCCCATAAAACTTACATACTTGCCCACACTAAGCTTTTGACTTAATTCTATCAATGTATTTTTTTCAGGGCCATCTCCTATTATAAAAAATCTTAATTGGTCTAAAGTATCTTTATCTATACAGCTGATTGCTTTTATAAAAACATCCACACCTTTTTCAGCAGATAATCTGCTTATACACACTACGTTCTTTTTATCTGTATTCATTTCATCTATTACCTCATAATTTTTTCTTTTTATATTGTTGACATCTATAGAGGATCCATAGATTACTCTTATTAAATGTTCTTTTATTCCTAATTCATGTATATTATTCCTGACCGAATTACTTACCGCAATAATGGAATGGTAAAAATCTGAGAATAATCTCAACTGTATGCCTACAGGCTTATTATTCATCACTTCGTAAAACACACCATTATTTATTTTTATGATTTTCGGCACTTTAGCGAAGATTGAAGCTAAGGTAGCAGGCAAAATTGTATCTGCACCTGCTATTATAACAGCATCTGGCTTTTCTTTCTTCATTACTTTTTTGATATAATAATAAAAATTAAAGCTGCAAGCTTCATTATAAACTTTTTCCCTATGCAAATATGTTACTATATTACTCTCTCTGTACATATTATATATTTCACCATTAGTATCACATACACAAATCACTGTATAGGCTTTGGATAAACAATTTCCCCATTCATACAATAAAGTCTCTACTCCACCCATCCCATAGGTGTTATTGATAAACATGATCTTCTTAATTTGTTCAGGTTGAGTTTTAGTACACTTTCGATATAATTTAAGAAAAGTATTCAATACTGGTAAGATTTTTATTTCATAAGTATAATAAAATTCTATAAGCTTTTCTTTAAAGGTACACTTATAAGTTACTTTTTCAAGCCGCCGATTATATATCTCTTTTTGGTGAACTTTCATCTTTGAAAATAATACCCTTAAATTTTCATAATTGGTTCCGTAATTATTACTGTATGCACCTATTAAATAATCTATTTTTTTCTCCTTTATTATTTTTCGAACCTGCCCAACTACTTTATAAGCACTAATTCTTATATCGTCTTTTTCAAAATAAAGTTCTTTGGCAATACTAGAAAATGTACCTCTATTTTTGGGAAAGGTCAATACATATACATTATCTTTATTTGCAATTTGTGATACTACCTTCTTAATCATTTGACTTGAAGCTGAATGAATAACCAACACATTCAAAGATAGCTACATCCTTTCAACTTAATTCATAAGAAAGTCATTTTTCTTTAATTCGATTAAGAAATTATCCGATAAATAACAATTTTATGCTATTATATTTCTAAAGCTATATAAGATGAATATAATTTTTAATACTAATTAACCCTAATTTGTTTAGATATTCTTCTGCCTCTTCCCTTCCTGGTACAGTCGCTATAAACACATAATCGAAATTTATTTTTTTGATTTCATCGGGCTTGTAAATACTTATATTATTTAAAATACCTTTTTTGTATTTATCTATATAGCCAACAAGTTTAGAGTTAGGGATCCTGTATTTTAAAATATTTTCAGCAATCGCTCCTCCGTTACCTGCTCCCCATATTATGTAATTCATATTTTTATTTCCTATCATATTTTGAACATAATCTAATTTTATATTTATGACGTCTTTAATAGCACTATAATCTTGATTATCTTTGTATGATTTCGATTCAGTGTGTACCCTATATTTAATAAGCTTTTCTTCTAACTGTGCTAATTTATAGCCTTTTTTAATAGCCCTTAACCAAAGATCATAATCTTCAGCACATTTATACCTATAACTATATCCATTCAAATCCTGTAAAACTTTCTTCCTCATCATAACTGACGGATGGCATATAACACATCTCTTTAAAAAAATTTCTTCAATATTTTTAGTGTCGAATTTAAAATTAAACCATCTCTCATATTTTGTCTTTATTTGCTCATCTAGAATACCAAATGTTTGTATAAATGTTCCTATTATAGATACTTCTCTGTTTTGTTCCATATATTGAACTTGTTTTCCAAATCTTTCAGGCATAGAAACATCGTCACAATCCATTCTTGCAACATATTCCCCTTTAGCAATTGCTAAGCCCTCATTTAATGAATATACTAGTCCTTTGTTTTTTCTAGAAATTACTACTATTCTATTATCTTTTTTAGCATATTCATTTATTATGTGTAGAGAATTATCTGTTGAACCATCGTTGATTATTATAAATTCAAAATTATTATAAGTTTGATTTAAAATGCTTTCTATTGATTCTTTTAAATATTTTTCACCATTAAATACAGGCATAAGAACAGAGACTTCAGTTAAATAGTTCATATGAGGATTTCCTCTCTATATACTGAAATGGACAGTACAAAAATTTAATTTTATATTACAATATATAAGTATTTATACTTTATTACATATCTGATCGATAATAGGCTTCATCTTAATTTCCCAAGTGAGGTTCTTCACCGCATAATCCCGCATTTTTTGCTTATAATCAGGATTTTGATATACTTTTTTGTAAAATGTTATTATTTCCTCAACACTAATAGGATCTTCATTATTTTCTATGTTTAATACATATTCAAATTTATCTGAAAAATCACGGTCTTTATATCCTATAACAAAAGGAATGCCCCTAGCACAATATTCTCTTACTTTCAAGGGTGCACCATATTTTAATCCTATCCTGTGCATACCAAGACTACCTATTCCAATATGGCATTTTTCATAAATATCATCTAATTCTCTTTTTTCCTTTGACCCCCAGAAAATGACATACTCATCTAAACCATACTGTTTGACTATTTGCTGAAGTTTACTTAACTCACTACCCGAGCCAACAATATGAAAATAAACTTTAAATTTATCATTACTTTTCTTGTAATACCTATTTAATCCTTCTAATAATCTATCATATCCATGCCATTTGGATATGCTTCCCACTGCTATTAAATGTAAATTATTTTCATCATATTTTTTATATTCTGCAATCCTGACTTTTTCTACTTCAATTCCATTAGTTATGCTAATAGCTGGTATTCCCAAAACAGATTTATATTCATCGTAACAAACACAAACATCAACATATAAGAATAACAATCTCCTATAAATTCTATCTATATACAACCCTAGTTCATCATTTTTTAATTCTGCATCATAAGGAAATGTAGGAAACTCAACAACTACCTTGATTTTTTTAGATTTCTTCTTAATATTTCTTAAAAAATCTATGAATCTGTAGTTGGATAAAGGATATCTTATATATAATGCTTCAACTTCTTTAATATCCACATTTTCAATAATTTTAGTATATATATCTTTTCTACTTCTTGGTTTAATAATACTTTCATTTTTGTAGTTTATATTATGTATAACTATAGAATGATCTTTCATGTAAACAAAATTTACTATACTATTATGTTGTATAAGTGCTCGAGCCTGGGCAAACATCTTTTTAAAGATACCTAAACACGATTTATCTAAAATATTTGCATTAGTTATCATCATTATATTCATGCTACCTGTCTCCTATATTTTATTTATGCGTTTCTATAGACCTGCAATATCATAGATAATATCATCTATACATAGTACAATTTTAATACCTTTATCTATTAAAGAATTTTTTATATCTTCATAAACATAAATAGGTGTAACAACTATAGCGTCAATTTTATCCATTAAATCAATTTGATCAACATTGATTACAGGTAGATTACCAAACTTATCGTTAACAGTATTCCTGTCTATGATATACTTGATTTTTACTAAACTAGCATTTTTAAGTTCTTCATATAATAACTCTCCCAACTTTCCAGCTCCATAAACAGCAATGTATTTAATCCCTTTATTTGCAAGATATGCTTCAATATTTTTATTTTTATTCTTATTTCTAATCCATAAACTTGTAACATTATAATAAGCTTCATATATGAAGCTCAGAGACTCATATTTGTCTGCAGTTTTTTTATAAAGTTTTAGCAAAATATTTATAAAATAAATATATACTATTAGTACACTAATAACAAAAAGTATTATTATAAAATATAGCATTCTTATCACCTTGATACACAAACAGCCTTTTATAAATCTTTCTTAAACATACATTTCTTCTTAAATGATTCAAGCATTTTCCTATACTAAACAATTTATTTTGACATAAAAATACCAAGTAAAATTGGATTTTTCAATTCACTTTCCTTAGCAAACCTACAGCATTTTAGTCATCTTTTCTACAATTTTATTAGCAGCTGAACCATCGCCAAAAAGATTCTCTTTATAATCTTTTACTTTGAAAGATTCAATTGCACTTTTTATAGCCTCTTTATTCTTACCAACAACAATTGCATTTCCCGTATTCACAAGGACAGGCCAAGGACTTAATTCTAGTAATGTAATACATGGTTTTTTTAGGAAATATGCTTCCCTTTGAACTCCTCCTGAATCTGTAATAATTTTATTACTATATAATTGTAGGTGTAATGTTTCTATATAACCTAAAGGAGGTAAAAGCTTAATATATTGAGATTTTTCTAAAATTTCCATTAAACCAAATTCTTGAAGTCTACTTTTTGTCCTAGGATGAATAGGGAATACCGTATTTATCTTGCTTTCTAATATTGCGTTTATAATGTCAGAAAGTGCTTGCCGAGAATCTACATTTTCCTGGCGATGTACTGTAAAAAAATTATAATCTCCTTTTTTAAAAGGAAAATATAACTCTTCACCCTTAAATCCTTTAACAGCTATAAACATTTTTTGAAAAATATCATACATAACATCGCCTGTAAAAAATACATTGCTGGCTATTCCCTCATTTTTCAAATTTTGAATACAATACTCCGTGCATCCAAACAATAAACTCGCAACATGATCTGTTATCTTTCTGTTGACTTCCTCAGGCGAATGACTATCACCGCTTCTCGCTCCGGCTTCCACATGTATTACTGGTATTCCAAGCTTTACAGCTGTCAATGCACCTGCTAATGTGGAATTGGTATCTCCATATACTAAGACATAATTGGGCTTTTCTTTTAAAAGAATTTCTTCTACCTTTATCATCATAAGACCTGTAAGTTTTCCATGACTAAATGAATGTAAATTTAAATTATAATCAGGCGCAGGAATATTTAGCTGCTGAAAAAATACATCTGACATATTTGGGTCAAAGTGTTGACCCGTATGAATCATAATCTCATTAAAATGTTGCCTTAATTTTTCTGAAATAGCTGCAGCTTTTATAAATTGCGGTCTTGCACCAATTACTGTAACAATTTTTTTCATTAACCTATCTTCTCCTATATTATTAATATCCACACTGTTAATTATAAGTCATAAATAATATTTTCCAGAGATATAATATTAGTTTTTACACCACCATTAACAAGAGTTTCCTTAATCTTATCATAATCATAAATAGGTGTTACTATAATTGCATCTACTTCCTCCTGTGCAGAAACTTCATCAACATTTATGAGATGACTTTCGTTAACACCATAATAAATATGATTTGCATTTTTATCTACTAAATAAATAATCCTTATGTCTGTATCTTTCAATTCTTCATATAGGGCTATACCAAGTTCCCCCATACCATAAATTGCAATAGAATTTATATTCTTATTTTTTAAATAAGAACTTATATTCCTATTTCTATTCTTATTTTTTATCCATTGAGTAAGTATATTGTAATATTGTTTATACCTACTTCCCATATAATGTTTTTTTATTATATTCTTATTTAGAATATAAATAACTATTGCCATAACAAAAATAACTATAATTAGAAAAGTTATTAATATAATCATCAGTTCTACCTCCATTTAGATTATTTTAATTTAAAGATGCTATTTATAAACTTGTTATAATTAACATCTGCGTTATACCATTTACTCCATGTTTGATAAGCATTTTCTCTGTATCTTTGTATATCAGATTGAGAGGAGAATTTTATTTTATTAATAGCTTCTGTAATTTCATTAATAGAAGGATTCGGTGAAAGCAAAACTCCATTATTATCATTTACTATTTCAGAAACTCCTCCAACCGAAGTAGCAATAATAGGTATACTAAAAGAACATGCTTCCATAATAGACACGGGTATGCCTTCTGACGCACTAACATTTATAAAAACATCAATCATCCTATTTGTGTAGTAGTTATATATTTCTTTATTCTCCAAATACCCTAAAAACTCATAAGAGATGTTAGATTTATTACTGAGCAATGCATTTGCTAATTCTTTCAACTCCTTTAATTTTGGTCCATCTCCTATATGAGTCCAATATACATCATAATTCTTTATTTGAGCAATAGCTTTAATAATTAAATCAATCCTCTTAACATCTACAGCAAATGAACAACTAATAATTCTTAAAATATTATCATTAGAAGGTTTTGATACTTTTAAATCGTTTCTTATACCAAGCTTCGACACTTTTAATTTATTTTCGGTATTTAACAATAGCTTTTTCTTAAAATATTCTTTGCCATGGTCTGAAATAAAAAATAATACATCTAATTTTTTTATAATTTGTTTACGTAAAGGTAAATAGTGCAAACAGTTTCTTTCAAAATATAAATCATAACGATGAGTTCTTGAAAAAACCTTAACTGATTCATTTTGCCTTTTATACTGAATAATAGCATATGTAGCAGCATTAAACCAGTATGTATATAAGAACAATTCATCATTATTATTTAGAATCTTATTTTCTTGAATTATATCATCTATATAACGCTTAATACTTAAACCCTTTACCATCATACTTAATAATTCTCTTAAAATTGCTATATTTAATTTTAAATGATAAGTAAATAGTATATCCTTTATTTCCATCAAAAAATCTTTAATAAAAGTTAAAGAAATACATTTAAAAATCTCCAGTTGAATCATATTTTCACTAAACCTATAAACTTTTATACCAGATGGAATTTTTCTTGTTCTCAAATGCCTATCATTTTCAGATATTATTATGATATTTTTAAAATTATCTTTTAAGTAATTAATTTCTGTCTCTAGAAATTCCTCGCCTTTCCCAAAAGGATAATTTGCTGTTATAAGAATTAAATTTTTTTTAGTCATACTTCAACTCCACCTTACCTGCATGCCTTACACACTGCAACAATGGTATCTCTAAAAGCAGGGTATTTTTTCAGCTTCTGGACTAAGATAAAATTTTGAAATCTATTTTTAGAGACAGGTTTATATGATTGACATAACTCAAGACTTTCAAGCTCACCACCAGCAGAATGAATTACTTTCCATAAAGTATATGGTGTAAACCAATACCTATGATCAGTATTAATTAATTCAATATTTCGATAAGCATTTTTAAAATTTTCTATTCTGAATGCATTAGGAACAGAAATTATAACTTTATTAATGTTATTTTTATAGTTAGTTAAAATCTTTCCTAGAAATAATGCAGGATTATCTACATGTTCTAAAATTTCTCCGATTATCATGTAGTCCCATGTTTTTTGTTTTATTTCCGCAATATCTGTCCCAAGAATATCGCCATAAATAACATTATGAAACCTTAATTCATTGATTACATAATCTACGCCTTTTTCATTAATATCAATACCCAGACATTCACTACTCACATCAGTCAGTCTTTTGTGAAACCACAAATTTAATTTTATTTTATCTTTTATCAAAGGAACATGGTCAACACATCCAAGATGAATTACTTTTTTATCTCTAATAATATCTTCTATGTATTCCATTCGGTATTTAATACTAGATTCTTTATGTGCAATATCAACATTTAATCCACTTGAAAATTTACAACCCTTTATATACTGATATGTATTCATATCAATTTTCATTTAAAATTAACTCCTATCCTTTAAAATAAACATCTTATAAATTTTATCTCCATTATGCATGCTAATTCTTAATTGAACTTGATGATTAAGTTTTAATAATCGATTATCCTCTATAATTTTCCATTGACGACTGACTTCACAAAAAAATTCTAAAGTTGGTCTTCCAGAGCACTCCATTAATATGTGAATTTTTTCATTATCGTAATTCAAAGGTTTTAAATAGATGTATCCATTTTCATTACCATAAATTAATTTATTTATAGTCATTTTAGCATTTCTATTACATGAAAAATACAAATATTGATCTTCTTTTTGAATTAATTCATTATAATATACATACGAAGATTGTAAATTTGCTTTAAAAAATCCTTTCTTCAGATTTAAAATTTGGTATATGTTTTTGTCATTAATAGGAAGTAAAATATAATTATTCCTATTAATTTGTGAACCTGCTAGTGATTTTACAGATAAAACTTTATTATTAAAGCAATAAGCTATACACCTACTACTTATATCTGGATTATATAACATTGTTTTTTCTTTTAACTTACACATCCAATTATAATAATCTTGATTACAAAGTCTAATGTGAAAATCATGTTGAAAATCACTAACCATAAAACTGATTAAGACAATATCAACTTCATTCAATTTAATAGGCTTTCGAATTAAAGTAATCGCTCTTTTAATAGAATCTTCAAATATTTGTAAATTACTATTTGAAGGTATAATAACCACATCTTTTTCTTGTTCGTGAGTTCGTCCAATTATAGAAATATAATCATTAAAAAGTATTTGCTCTTTAACCTTACATACAAATTCTAAATATTTTTTTTCTGAATGCACAAAGTATATTCCGGAACGTTCTATATCTATATCTTTTGTAAAATCTAGTTCTCTTAAAAGATGATATTTATTTAACATATTTTTTCCCCATGCTTCTATATCAAAAACACTAAATTTTTGCACCAATTACACCAAACTTCCATTCATAGATTTTAAAGTTTAATTGTACCATAAATAATCAACTTATGACACTTTCGTTCAACAAACATAATTACTTGCTTAACACAGGGACGATTGCTTATATATGTCTAAAATCAATTTCAGCGATCGTCTGCCTTCTCTTCCATCAGTTCCTGCATTTGAACCGTTTTTTAGCACGTCAATAATATTGTGATAATAACCTGAATGTCCAAACCCATAAACGTTGGGAGGAGTATAGTTTACCTGTTCTACATATTGGTCATCATTATCATACTCAGTAAATTCCCACTTTTCAATCTTGTTAACTGCAGTTCCTCCCACTTTAACAGTTCCCTTTTCTCCAATGATAGTAAGACTACCTTCAAGATTCTTAGGATAGGTTAGCATCGTAACATTTATACTACCAATTGCTCCATTTTTAAACTGAATAATCGCACTTCCTGTATCTTCTGTCTCAATGTTACGTGCCAATGTTCCGGTAATCGCCTTAACCTTTTCAACATCACCAAAAAGCCAGAGAAGCATATCCACATAATGACTTGCTTGATTCATAAAAGCTCCACCGTCAAGCGCCCACGTTCCTCGCCATTTAGCCATATCATAATACTCTTGCGGTCTTGTCCAGAAAACATTGACGACAACCATATATATTTTCCCAAAACGACCTTTATCAATAGCTTTTTTGACAAGCTGCAAAGTACTATTGAGGCGATTCTGTTTAACCACAAAGAGTTTAACATCCTTTTGCTCACAAGTCTTAATTAGTTTATCTGCTGCTTCAAGGGTTGTCGCCATTGGTTTTTCACAAACTACATGGTAACCTTTTTGTGCTGCCATAATACCATGTATCGGATGCAATCCACTAGGTGTACAAACTGAAACAACATCAATATCTTTCCGTTCAAGCATTTTTTCATAAGAAGTGTAAAAATCTACCCGATTTTCTATTCCAGCCTTTTGAGCCCTTTCCTCTATCTCATCACAAACTGCTACAAGTTGTGCCTCAGGGTTATTTCTAATTGCTTCAAAGTGATTTCTTGAAATTCGTCCACAACCAATAAGAGCAAAACGGATAGAGTTTAAATTATTCATTATCACACCGTCCTTTGTTGTTGAATCTAAATTCAATCTTAAGTATAATTATAGTTTTATAATCTTATCTCTGTTTTGTTTTACGTTTCTGGTAGCGTTTTTAGTATCAAATAATACTTTAGAATGCTCAACAATAAATTCATAATCATAGCTGGTGTGCTGTGTAGTGATAATAACAAGGTCAGCATCTTGTAGATTTTGTTGAGTAATTGGTAAAGAAGTATACTTTTTATTACTATGCGCAAATCTCGGAACATAGGGATCATTGTAAATCACTTGTGCACCCTGTTTTTCAAGATGTTCAATAACTTTTAAAGCAGGAGACTGCCTAATATCGTCGATGTCCTGTTTATAAGCAACACCCAAAACAAACACTTTAGCGCCGTTTAATGCCTTTCTATATTGATTAAGAATTTTCATAGACCTCTCCACTACATATTCCGGCATATAGTTATTAATCTCACCTGCAATTTCTATGAGCCTGGTGTGATAATCATATTCTCTTACTTTCCATGTAAGATAGTATGGATCAATTGGAATACAATGTCCTCCAACACCTGGTCCCGGATAAAATGCCATAAAACCGTAAGGTTTGGTCTTAGCAGCCTCAATGACTTCCCATACATCAATACCCATTTTGTTGCATATGATAGCCATCTCATTCGCCAAAGCAATATTAATATTTCGAAATGTATTTTCTAAAATTTTTTCCATCTCAGCCACAGCAGGACTTGAAACTTCAAAGACTTCCCCTTCAAGTACACTGCGATAAAGTTCTGCAGCTACTTGTGTACTATCTGGTGTAGTTCCCCCCAAAACCTTTGGTGTGTTCTTAGTATTATAGAGCTTATTACCAGGATCTACCCGTTCCGGAGAAAACGCAAGGTAAAAATCACGTCCATCCTTAAGTCCTGTTTCCTCCAATATTGGTTTGATTACTTTTTCCGTAGTACCCGGATATGTTGTACTCTCCAGTACAATTAACATTCCTTTATGAAGATACTTTGCAATATCCTTCGTAGAATTCTCAACATAGCTAATGTCTGGCTGATAATATCGATCCAGAGGTGTCGGTACACAAATTGCCACACAGTCAACCTTACTGATAAAACTAAAATCTTTTGTAGCTGATAATTTACCTGATGCTACTACCTGCTGAAGTTCTCCGTCAATAATATCTCCAATATAATTTTGTCCTCTGTTTACCATATCTACTTTTTGGTCCTGTATATCAAATCCAATTGTTTTATACCCCGCTTTTGCTTTTTCTACGGCTAGTGGAAGCCCTACATATCCAAGCCCTACAACTCCTACAATAGCAGTTCTGTCTTTTATTTTTTGTAGTAATTGCTCTTTCATTTCTATCGCTCCATCACCGATTCTTCTTGCTTAACATATTCTTTTTTGCATACTTTACACTGTCCAACTTTATCATTAAAAATAATCCTATTTCCACAACTGCATATCCATCCTGCAATCCTGGCAGGATTTCCTACAACTAATGCATAATCAGGTACATCTTTTGTCACTACCGCACCAGCTCCTATGAACGCATATTTCCCAATAACATGTCCACAAATGATGGTAGCATTAGCACCAATAGATGCCCCTTTTTTCACCAGCGTTTTTTTATATTCATTACGACGACTAATATGACTTCTAGGATTAATTACATTTGTAAAAACACAGGATGGTCCTAAAAATACATCATCTTCACAAACAACTCCCGTGTAAAGTGATACATTATTTTGAATCTTCACGTTATTTCCAATGATAACATGAGGTGAGATAACGACATTTTGACCAATATTACAGTTCTGTCCAATTTTACATTTCTGCATAATATGACAAAAATGCCATATTTTTGTTCCGTTACCAATCTCACAGGGTTCATCTATATAACTGGATTCATGAACATAATATTGTGTATCCAATAATCAGTTCCTCCTTAAGTATATAGGTTAATAGCCTTTTGTAAAACCCCAAAATCTTTGATTTTAAAGGGTTTTACTTTATATATCAGCAGGATTTTCCTCCACTTTTGTCGAATTGTATATTATACCTAATATTCAAAATCCAACCAAAGCGAA